>JAUNIR010000052.1 GCA_030523345.1 Lachnospiraceae bacterium | reverse complement strand
GTTCTGACTTCTTCTCTGGTTCTGACTTCACCTTTTCTGGCTTATCACTTTTTCCTGATTTTTTTGAGGTTACAGGCTTAGTAACTTGCTGTGGTTTCAAGGCATCTGCCATGTCATTCGAAATAGGCTGAACACCCATTTTTTCACCACATCTTACACAATGAAACTGTAAAAATGCACTTATGTCGTCTGTGGCCTCATGAACCTCGCCACCATCTGCCTGATGTCCAAGTGCAGGTATATTATTATCCTGTAGTGTAAGACCACACTCAGCACATGTGTACTTTGTTACGCCTCGCTCTGTACAAGTTGGTTCCTTAACAACTACTCCACTATCAAGTGTATGTCCGTTCTCACAAGTTTTGTTCAAAGCTTCCTTTAAAGCACTTGAACCATCACCTGCAATAACAGGAGAACTTATACCAGCCAGAATAAAAGACGTTATAATAATTGTAGTAAAAAGTTTGTAAATATTTTTTTTCATTAATAATTAGTCCTGAAGTTCAAACATGTCATGCATAGCATTCATAGCTTTTTCTGTATGTTCTTCGTCAATAAGAACTGTTACACGGATTTCTGATGTTGAAATCATATTGATGTTAATATGTGAATTGTAAAGACACTCAAATACCTTAGCAGCAACGCCTGGGTTTGACATCATACCAGCACCTACTACTGAAACCTTTGAAACATTTGTCTTTGTCTTGATTTCTGTTGCGCCAAGCTTATCCTTGTTATCCTCAAGTACTTTCATTGCATCATCTGTTGAATCACCTGATATTGTGAATGAAATATCCTTTGAACCTTCACGTCCAATTGACTGAAGAATCATATCTACATTGATATTAGCCTTAGCAAGAGCGTCAAATAATCTGAAAGCAACACCTGGCTCATCCTTAAGACCTACAACTGAGATTCTAGTAACATTTCTATCGGCTGCAACACCGCTAACTAACATTCTTTCCACTTTTACATCCTCCTTAACAACTGTTCCTTCTGCCTCTGTAAGAGATGAACGAACTACAAGCTGAACACCATATTTCTTTGCCATTTCTACTGAACGATTATGAAGTACTCCGGCACCAAGAGTAGCAAGATCAAGCATCTCATCATAAGTAATTTCTTCAAGCTTTCTTGCATTCTTAACATATCTTGGATCTGCTGTGTATACTCCATCTACGTCTGTATAAATTTCACATGCATCTGCATGAAGCGCTGCAGCAAGGGCAACAGCTGTTGTATCTGAACCGCCTCTTCCAAGTGTTGTATAATCATCATATTTATTAACACCCTGGAATCCTGTTACGATAACAATTCTTCTCTGATCAAGTTCGTGACGAATTCTTTCAGAATCAATTCTCTTAAGTCTAGCATTACCATATGCTGATGTTGTATGCATTGCCACCTGGAATGCATTTAATGAAACAGCTGGAACATTAAGTGCGGCCATAGCCATTTCCATAAGTGCTACAGATGTCTGCTCTCCTGTTGTAAGAAGCATATCCATTGCTCTCTTTGGTGGCTTTGGATTAATGTCCTTTGCCATGTCAATAAGCACGTCTGTCTGTTTTCCCATCGCAGATAAAACAACTACTACATCATTTCCTGCCTGATAATCTTTAATACAACGCTTAGCTACATTAAAGATTCTTTCCTTGTCGGCAACAGATGTACCGCCAAATTTTTTAACGATTAACATTTCATTTCTCCTCTATTTATGCGCGGCTAAGCCGCTAAAATACATTACTTAATTCTGATTCTTGAAATAATACAATCAAGCTTTTTAGCTCTTTCCTTGAAGTTCTTCTCTGATGTGTAATCTGTAATAACTGCAAATTCATCTGGAGCACCTTCAAGCTCGATTACTTCTTCTACAGAACCAAACGCATTCATAACATCCTGAAGCTTTGATGACTTCTTGCCATTTATTCTCACAAAATATCTGAATACTGCTTCATCAATGCTTGTAAGTGGAAGTTCCTTTGAGTTCCACAATATAAGAATGTTTTTATTTATATGCTTAACACAATCTACAACATCAGAAACAACTGCACTTGCTGTTGGAAGCTTACCTGCTCCTGAGCCATAGAACATGATATCACCTATTACATTACCTTTAACAAAGATTCCATTGAATACTCCATTAACTGCATGAAGAGGATTGCCTTCATCTACAAGGAATGGAGCAACCATTGCATAGAAATTATCATCTTCCTTCTTTGATGAAGCAAGAAGCTTAATAGCCATATTAAGCTTTTTAGCATAGGCAACATCCATTGCTGAAATCTTTGTTATACCTTCTGTATAGATTTCCTCGTAGTCTACATTATCATTAAATGCAAGTGATGAAAGAATTGCAATCTTTCTACATGCATCGTATCCTTCTATATCAGCTTCAGGATTTCTCTCGGCATATCCAAGTTCCTGTGCTGTCTTTAACGCCTTTTCAAACTCCCATCCCTCATCTGTCATCTTTGAAAGAATAAAGTTTGTTGTACCATTAAGAATTCCTGAAATTTCAATAATTTCATCTGCTGTAAGTGATGATGTAAGTGGTCTGATAATAGGAATACCACCACCTACTGATGCCTCGAATAAGAAGTTAATATTCTTCTCTTTAGCAATCGTAAGAAGCTCTGGACCGTGCTTTGCAACAAGCTCCTTATTTGAAGTACATACATGCTTTCCTGCTAAGAGTGACTTCTTAACGAATGTGTATGCTGGTTCAACACCACCCATAACTTCTACTACAATCTTAACTGAATCATCATTAAGAATTGTATCAAAATCATGAACTAAAACATTCTCGATTGGGCTTCCTGGAAATTCACGAAGGTCAAGAACATATTTAATGTTGATCTCATCTCCGGCTTTCATACTGATGCATTCAGGATTTGTATTAATTACCTCAACAACTCCTGATCCAACTGTGCCATATCCAAGCACTGCTATGTTTACCATGTTTCCTCCTCGTGCAGAATTAATGCGCATTATTCTGCTTTTGTAAAAATATAATTATATTTAACTACATTATTAGTAGTTTTACTCTCATCTTTTCAAAGTCTGCAAATTTATTAGAATGGTCTATTCATTAATCATTTTAAGATATGCATTAATGAACGGATCTATCATTCCATCAAGTACTGCGTCAGCCTGTGCAACATCTGTATTTGTACGATGATCCTTAACCATTGTATATGGCTGAAGTACATAAGATCTAATCTGTGAACCAAAATCAATCTTTTTAGCTTCGCCCTTAATTCCCTGACGCTTTGCATCCTCTTCCTCTTTTTTAAGAACATAAAGCTTAGACTTGAGCATCTGCATAGCTTTATCCTTATTCTGGAACTGTGAACGCTCATTCTGGCATTGAACAACTATTCCAGTCGGGAAGTGAGTAATTCTTATAGCTGAAGAAGTCTTGTTAATATGCTGACCACCAGCTCCCGAACTCCTATATGTATCAATTCTTATATCATCATCATTGATTTCTATATCAAGATCTTCCTCGATATCTGGCATTACTTCACATGATACAAAGCTTGTCTGTCTCTTACCTTGAGCATTAAATGGAGAAATTCTTACAAGTCTGTGAACACCATGTTCAGACTTTAAATATCCATAAGCGTTCTCTCCACTTATCTGAAATGTTACAGATTTTATTCCTGCTTCGTCACCATCAAGGAAATCTAGCTCTTCTACCTTAAAGCCTTTTTTATCTGCCCACTTTTGATACATTCTGTATAGCATAGAAGCCCAGTCGCAGCTTTCTGTGCCACCAGCCCCTGCATTGAGCTTTAAGATTGCATTACATTTATCATATTCTCCTGACAAAAGTGTTGCTAACCTAAGGGTTTCAAGTCCTTCCTTAAATGAATTATACTCTTCCTCTATCTCAGGAATCATTGAGGAATCTTCTTCCTCATTAGCCATATCTATAAGTGTATAAATATCTTCAAACTGTTGCTTTAAACCTTCAACTGTAGAAATTGATTCTTTAAGATCTGAAAGTTCCTTAGTCTGAACCTGTGCTGCCTCTGCGTCATCCCAGAAATTAGGCTCCTCCATCTTCCTCTCAAGCTCCTGAACCTTCTGTTTCTTACTATCAAGGTCTAAAGCTACTTCGATTTCTTCAAGAGGCTTTTTATATGTATTTAGTTCTATACGTATATTATCTAATTCGACCATGTATATTTTATATTATTATCGCTCAAAACACTTCATGTTTTATCGACCCATGCTTGATAAATCAAGCACGAGTTTTCATGCAACAATTCTTATATTTCTTTCCAGATCCACAAGGACATGGATCATTAGGATAAACCTTTGTCTCAGCTCTCTTCTGAGGTGCCTTCTGAAGGGATGTATCCTTATTTGTACCTGTAACCTTGGCAACTTCCTCACGTTCAACTTTCTGTTCAACCTTAATGTGAGTAAGAATACGAATTGTTTCTTCTGAGATAGAATCAGTCATGGCATTAAACATGTCATAACCTGCCATCTTATATTCAACAAGCGGATCTCTCTGTCCATATGCCTGAAGGCCAATACCCTGACGGAGCTGTTCCATATCATCAATGTGATCCATCCACTTTTTATCAACTGTTTTAAGAAGAATTACACGCTCTACTTCACGAAGCTGCTCTGGTAACTGGAATTCTGTTTCCTTTGACTCATAAAGCTTAACGACTTCTTCCTTAAGATTATGCTTTAAGTTCTTCTTTTTAAGATCCTTGACATCCTCAGCTGTAATTTCCTTAACTGGAATTGTTGATCTTAAATGCTGATTAAGCTCAACTAAATCCCACTCTGATGAGTCTGCATCATCTGATATACACATATCAACAACATTCTCAACAAAATCTGTAGCCATCTTGAAGATAGTCTCTCTCATGCTTTCACCGTCAAGAACTTTTCTTCTCTCAGCATATATAACCTCTCTCTGTTCGTTCATAACCTGATCGTACTCAAGAAGGTTTTTACGAATACCGAAGTTATTTGACTCAATCTTCATCTGAGCCTTCTCTATAGCACCTGTAAGCATTTTGTGTTCAATCTGTTCATTCTCTGGAACACCAAGTGCATTAAACATACTCATAAGTCTGTCAGAACCAAAAAGTCTCATGAGATCATCTTCAAGTGAAATAAAGAATCTTGATTCACCTGGGTCTCCCTGACGTCCAGAACGTCCACGCAACTGGTTATCTATACGTCTTGACTCATGTCTTTCTGTACCAATAATCTTAAGTCCGCCTGCTGCCTTAGACTGTTCATCAAGCTTAATATCAGTACCACGACCTGCCATGTTCGTAGCGATTGTAACTGCTCCATGTATACCTGCATCTGCAACTATTTCTGCTTCTAGTTCATGGAACTTAGCATTAAGGACTTTATGCTGAATGCCACGTTTTTTGAGCATCTGACTTATTTCCTCTGAAGCCTCAATTGTAATAGTACCTACAAGAACAGGCTGTCCTTTTTCATGAGCTGCCTCAACCTCGTTGCAGATAGCATGAAGTTTTTCTCTTCGTGTCTTATATACTGCATCCTGAAGGTCGATTCTCTGTACAGGTCTATTTGTAGGAATTTCAATAACATCCATTCCATAAATATCTCTAAATTCCTGTTCTTCTGTAAGAGCTGTACCTGTCATACCAGCCTTCTTTTCAAATTTATTGAAGAAGTTCTGGAATGTAATTGTAGCAAGTGTCTTAGATTCTCTCTTAACCTTAACGTGCTCTTTAGCTTCAATAGCCTGATGAAGACCATCAGAATATCTACGGCCTGGCATAATACGTCCTGTAAATTCGTCAACGATTAATACCTGATCATCCTTAACTACATAATCCTGATCTCTAAACATAAGATTATGGGCTCTTAATGCAAGTATAATATTATTTTGAATCTCGATATTTTCTGGATCTGCAAGGTTCTCAATATGGAAGAAATCCTCAACCTTCTTAACACCCTGTGCAGTTAAAGTTACGAATTTGTCTTTTTCATTTACGATGAAGTCACCAGTCTCTTCTCTCTCGATACCCATAATGGCATCCATTTTAGAAAGATCCTCGACGTCTTCTCCTCGTTTCATTTGATTTGCAAGAATGTCACATACTTCGTAAAGCTTTGTAGACTTTCCTGACTGACCTGAAATAATAAGAGGTGTTCTTGCTTCATCAATAAGTACTGAGTCAACCTCATCGATGATTGCAAAATATAATTCTCTAAGTACGAGCTGTTCTTTGTAGATTACCATATTGTCTCTTAAGTAATCGAAACCAAGCTCGTTATTTGTAACATATGTAATGTCGCAGTTATAAGCAGCTCGTCTGTCTGCCTTCTCCATATCATTTAAAACAACGCCTACACTAAGTCCTAAGAACTCGTGAATTGCTCCCATCCATTCAGCATCACGCTTTGCAAGATAGTCGTTAACTGTTACGACATGTACGCCCCTGCCAGCAAGAGCATTTAAGTATGCTGGAAGTGTAGAAACAAGTGTTTTACCTTCACCTGTTCTCATTTCAGCAATACGTCCCTGGTGAAGTATAATACCACCGATGATCTGGACTCTGTAATGCTCCATTCCAAGTACTCTTCGACCAGCTTCTCTTACTGTAGCGTAAGCCTCTGGAAGGAGGTCATCTAGAGTCTCACCATCTGCAAATCTTTTCTTATATTCTTTAGTTTTATTTCTAAGTTCTTCGTCAGTTAAAGCCATCATTGAATCTCTGTAGCTTTCAACCTTATCAACTATAGGCATAATAAGCTTTAACTCACGTTCGCTATGTGTTCCAAATATTTTATCAATAATCTTCATGTGTATATATCTCCTCAAAGATACTATTTTATCAAAAATAGCAATTTGTTTCAATCTATAAGCGCTTTAATAAAACGTATTATTACTCCAAAAATAATGAAAAAATCAGAGAGGTTATATATTGCTCTTTTTCTCCCAATTTTAAGATAATCAACAACGTATCCTCTCTCGACTCTGTCATATGTATTAGACAGAGCACCTGCCATAATAAGTGCATTTGCAGCATCCTTAACAGAATCCTCATCATTGAGCGCATCTTTAAGAGTATTTACAGCCTGAAAAAACATAACAATAACAGATACAAATGTAATCTCCTTTGTATGTTCATCAAGCTTATTAAGAGGAAGTCCTTTATTATGGTGCTTTTCGATTTCGGCGAACCCTTTTGTATGTTCGATAACGCCGTTATCTATCGTCCCATCCTCTATTTTTCCCTTTATAGAATTATCAAAACATGCAAGTCCCGTAGCCATTGCAGCTATGCCAAGCAGTCTGAAAAAATTAGGTTTTCTCATGTCAATTCTATCACGCAGTAACTCGTATCATCATTACTTCTTAAATCAACTATCGTTCCGTCTGTATATGGATGAATAATGTCATGAAGTCTCGCCTGATTCCTGTATTCAACCCTTATATGTTCAGGCATCTTCTTCTCAGAGAGACATTCAAATGCCATATTGATATATTGACCATTATTTACATGGTTATTTACATCGAGGTGATACGGCTTAACTTCTATAGGATCAAGTTTTTTAAGATTATCCGGAATTACAATCCTTCTAGATTTGTAATCCATATCAAGTCTTTCTTCACTTCCATACAATGCCATATCGTCAGGATCCGCTTTCTCAGGCCTTCCTGTATCCGTGTTTAGAAACGCCCATATGCTTGAAGCTTTTGCTACATACTCTCCCTGTTCATCTTTAATGAAAAAGTTTCTATAGCCAAGGAAGCTTTTAAAATCATATGCAAATGTGCCTATTGTAATATTTTCCAAAAGCCTTGGGTATCTTAAAATATCAATCTGCCATGAACTAATAACCCATACACGATGTTTTTTTCTTAGATGTTCAATACCTATACCTAGGTCCTCTGACTGAAAAGTTGTACAGTCCTGAAAGTAATTGATAAAGCTGTCAAATTTAAGAAACCCTTTATCATCTACTTCGGAAAATCTTATTCTCGAGTCAAATGTATATATCATTTTTTGCTAGTTCGCCTCTTTTTCTTTCTGACACTTCTATGAGCATCTCTGTATTCTGTTATCTGCTCCACCATTTTCTGATAATCTCGTTCGAAAAGCGCGTCCGTAATTTCTAGTTTAAGAGTATCTTCATCTATACTGTCATAAATGTAGTCTCTAACAAACAGTTTACTCTTTCCGGGATACTTATATAGTCCGTGCTTTAACTGTATTTCTGTAAGTTCCATTCGCCATAGAAAATCAAGCTGTCTTTTTCTAAAAAACATCTGATGATTTCTTGGGTTAATTAAAGGCTCTCTTAAAACATAAAAGTCGACTTTTCCATCAGCCTCTTCTACTGTTATTATGCCCCACCAGTCAGGTACATGCTCTTCAATATGGGATGCATGCTTCGTACCAACTACCACATAGTTTTTATCAAAACAGCGATTGTACTCCATCACCTGTTTTTCAAGTCTTGCATATGTGTCCGCATCCGACTTGATTTCTACTCCAATTAGGGTAGCATCCATCACAAGCATTACGTCTGCTCTTGCCTTACCTATCTGTTTTTCTTCAATTACACGAACCTTCCCTAAATGCTCCTCAAAATATTCGAATAAAGGTTCTCGTATATCTTTATCGTAAAGCATTATTCAACCTACGCATTGAGATTACTATAGAAATCCAGTAGTTCCTGCTTCGTCATAACTTTTGCTATAGCGTCCCCTTGCATAAAATCACATCCAAGTAGCTTAAATTTTTCTACTAGACCCCAGTCATCAACTTCCTCTATAATTACTTTCTTTCCAAGCATTTTCATCATCTCAGCAGAGTTCTCAAATACTATTCTTATTTTCTCGTATTCTTCACCACCCGCAAATGATCTGTCAAATTTAACAACTTCAATTGGAAGTAAAGAAATTGTCGTAATATTTGAATATCCAGAACCATATTTATCAATCGCAAAAGTATATCCCTCTTCAGAAAGCTTTGTAATATTACTAGCAAATATCTTCTGGTTATCAGTAGCTAATGACTCTGTTATATTGAACCTGATCATTTTAGGGGATATATTATACTTCCCGATTAATTCATCAATTCTATCGACTATATCCTTCTGAAGACAGTTTACCGCCGACAGCCTTATACTCAGCTTCTCAATGCCCGTATTTTTGAATTCATCACTATCAATAAATTTGCAAGTTTCTTCCATAGCAAATCGACCAAGCTCCGTTATGGCACCACTTTGCTCCGCAATAGGATAAAATGTGTCTGGCTCAATAATCTTTTTATCTGTTTCATGAAGTCTTAATATTGTCTCAACTTCCTTATAATCATTTGTTTCAATATTGTAAATTGGCTGATAATATAGCTCGAATTTTCCATCTATAATTCCTTTTTCAATAGTTCTATTAAGGTTACTCAGAACATCGTATCCATCAATTTTCATTATTTCCTTTGAATATACAATAGTTCCTGCTTCCTCAAATCTAGAAGCTACCGCGCCAAAATCAAGAAGATTATCTAGTACATTGAAGTCCTCAGGGCACCTAGAAATACAAACACTTGATTCGAGTACTACATCTGCTCCATTGACATTAATATACGAATTAAACAGTTTTAGCATATCCTTTGCAAATGCATTCGTTCTATCTAGATCATTTCCATTAAGAATTGCCCTAAACCTTCCATCTCTTAGATAAAATAGCTCTGCAGATTTTTTTAATTTAATATTTACTTCAACTGCCTTGTCACTAATAGTCTTTATGAGACTGACATAATTACTATAACCGAGCATCTCTTCTAGCGTTTTATGATTAGCAATATTAATGTGGACAATATCTACAGGTCTGTTTGTAAAAAAGATTGTTCTAAGTTCATTTGTATAAGCTTGTCTGTTCATAAGGAAAGAAGTTCTGTCTATTTTATCTCCAGGATTATCAACAAATAGCGTAATAAACAAGATACTTAACGCGAAACCAAATATGTCAACAACAACATATGGTTTCATATACTGAACAACTGATGCCGCAAATGAGAATATTGCACATGATGCAAGAGATAACGCTTTTCTTTTTCCTATAATATAGACGTTTCTCCATATGTAATAAATAGCAAAAAATGCATAGATAGAAGTGAAAATATATATCGCAAGAAAGCCTTTGCCTCTCATGTAACGACTAGTATCGTCATAAAAATAAAAGACATGGTTAAATGGCGTTGTAACCGCTATACATATAACCGCAACCAGTGGTACAAATTTCAATATCTCAATATAAAGATTCTTTACCTTATGAACTATTCCCACAGTTGAAACTATATAACTCACATATAAATAAAAAGTTACATTTCTTAGGATATGATAAAGCCCAGAACAGTAATAATTTATTGCCACTCTGCTACCATTTCCATTGTTAACATTTGCAACTATATCTAAAGTTCCTACTATAATAGTAACAATTACAAGATATAAGAGTTTTTTAGATGCCTCATCTGAAGACGATTTTTTACTTCCATTTGCACAAAGGATAACAATAAGAACCGCCAGCGCGCATATATCAAAACTAATAATTTCAAACATTGTTTAACTCCAAATTATCAATGAATTTGCATGTTAGAAAAACGTAGTCTACACCATTTTTTATTATGTCATAATAAAGCAAAATTTACAATTGCCATAATGCCCCTAAAATATGCTATAATTACTGCATATGGTTAAATTACTTCATTTTGATTACACGGCGCTTGCCTTATATTTGCTTATGACATTTGCTTTACTTTTTAGAACGAGAAAAAGTTCTGGAAGACGAAGCATGTTTTCAGCTGTTCTTTTTGTTGCTTTATTTTCTACAATCTATGACATATGTGCGGTCCTACTAGACAATAGTGGCAAGGGTGGAGTTGCCTTAAAGTACATAGTACATGCTGGCTACTTAATACTTAGAAACCTGATTACTCCTATGATGGTAGGATATGTAATATCCGTTGCGGATACATGGCATACCCTTTATAAGAAGAAATTTTTGCAGGCACTTTTCTGGGTTCCTTTTTCTTTAGTGGCCTTGCTCACACTGTCATCGCCAATTACACATATAGTGTTCTACATAGATGAATATGATATGTATGCCCGCGGACCATATTTCATTGTTCTGTATATGTCGGCAATATATTACACTGCCTATGCATTATATTATGCAATTAAAAATATCAAGGTTTTAACTCTTGAAAAATTCATCCCACTTGTATCAATAGTACCTTTCCAGCTAATAGCTATAATCATTCAGTTTATTTTCCCAAATATTCTCTGCGAAATGGTAACTACAGCACTTTCATTGTTATCAATAATGATTACCATTGAGCGTCCTGAAGAAAAATTTGATACTAATACGGGGCTCCTAAAACGAAGTGTGTTTATGGACATGTTAGTTCAGGCAAAAAAAGTTAATAAGCCTCTTTGTATCGTGTTATTGAATGTTACTAATTATTCAGCACTTAATAGTTATATGTCCTATTCAAATATGGAATCAATTTCTGCTGCCATCGGCAGAAAACTTGAATCAGTAAAAAAACAGCTACAGCTTTCTCCTGACTTATACGATCTTGAAAGTGGTCTTTTCGCTGCGGTTCTATTCTATGACGAAATTCCATATGGCCCAAGATATGCATCTCATCTTCTTGAGTCTTTTATATTAGATTATAGGTATAACGAACTTCCTATATCAACTTTCCCAAATGCATGTGTTATAAATCTGCCTGATGACACAGACGATATTGAGACAATTCGACTTATAACTAAAGACTTTAGAGCCGAAAAATATTCAGGTGAACTTTTCTTAGCTTCTAATATCATGAAGCATAAAGATTACACTATAACAGCCAATATGGATGCTATTATCTCAAATGCTATAGAAAATGATCAATTTGAAGTATATTATCAGCCAATATATTCTAATATCGACGGACACTTCAATTCTGCCGAAGCTCTTATAAGACTTAACACAAAGGAATACGGGTTTATACGCCCAGACTTATTTATTCCTATAGCAGAAGAAACCGGAGCAATTCACGATATAGGTATGATTGTTCTTGAGAAAGTATGTAAGTTCATTGCATCTGACGAGTACAAAGAGCTTGGTCTTGATTACATAGAGGTAAACCTTTCTGTAGTTCAGTGTATGGACCAAGATTTAGTCAAAAAAGTCGAAAATATATGTAAAAAATATAATATTGATTCCTCACAAATCAATTTAGAAGTTACTGAGACAGCAACATCATTTTCTCAAAAACAAATTGTTTCAAATATTGTCTCTTTACATGATAATGGCTATCAGTTCTCTCTCGATGATTTTGGAACAGGATATTCTAATGTCGTAAGAATTGCCTTTTTGCCACTCCACATTGTGAAGCTCGACAGATCCTTCACTTGGGCCGAAAGCAACGATGATTTCAAGCCAATTGTAGAAAAGACAATCACTATGCTTAAGAAAATGAATATGAGAATTGTTGTTGAAGGGGTTGAAACCGAAGATATGCTCACAAGATTTAGAGACTATGGATGCGAATATATTCAAGGTTACTACTTCTCAAAACCTCTTCCCAAATACGATTTTATTAAGTTTATACAAGATTCAAAAAAGCCTGCAGTTTAGTAACTACAGGCTTTAATTTTATTATTTGTAATGATTAACTATTATATTCATATCTTTCGAATAAGTTGTCATCCACTTTGACTTCGCTTACATACTTAAATCCCAATTTTTCAAGAAGCTTTTTAGAATTGACATTTTCGCTTACTACATGCGCATAGAGTCTTTCTATTCCGTGTTCTTCTTTGGCGTACCCTATAATTGCCATAAGCACCTCTTTAGCTATGCCCTTACCCCAGCTTGCCTTTTCAAACATAAAACCAAGCTCGGTAGTATCTTGATTATCCCTGTCAAATATTCCAGCTCGTCCTATTACACTTCCCGTTTCCTTTGACACAACAATCCACATTCCATATTCGTAAAATCTGTACTGATGGGTTATATATTTAATAATATGATTAATCTCATCTTCTCTGTTTTCATATAAATTTTCTATATATCTTGTAACATCCTTATCAGAATATATCTCATACAGCCTATCAGCGTCTTCTACAGTAATCTCTCTTATTATACATCTGTCTGTCTCTAAAATAGTCCATGGAATGCCTTCAAATCTTTCATACATTTTCACTAAGGCATCGTCTGTCATTGTAGAAATGTTGTCAATACAGTACAGAGCCTCCTTAAAGTCAGAAGGGTCATTTTCACCGTTTATATATACAGCAAATCCTATTCCTAGCTTTAGTGCAATATCTGCTGTCTGTCGGTTATCTGTGACAAGAAAAGCTTCGTCAGTTCTATCGCTTATGCTATGCGAAACATTAAGCTTTGTATGCTCTAAAAAGCCCTCTACGCTGTCATCTTCATTCAATTTATTTATACTTAAAATAACAGTCTTCATACATCTCATCCTATCACAAAGCCCAAGTTTATGTTATACTTTTTTTATGAGTGATAAATACATTAGATGGGACAAATTAGATAATACGGCAAATCTTTTTCCTGTCATTGCAGGTGATAGCCTTACTAACACATACAGAATCAGTGCCACTCTTAAAGAAGATGTGGATCAGGCTTTACTGCAGCAGGCACTTGATATTGTTACCCCAAAAATTCCCGGTTTTAACTTAAGACTTAGATATGGAATATTCTGGTACTACTTCGAAGAAAACGGTAAAAAAGCCCCTAAAGTTGTTAAGGAGCATACTTATCCATGCCGTTTTATTCATGCTGCCAGAAATAACAGTTATCTATTCAGAGTTTCTTACTATGGACCGAGAATTAATCTCGAAGTATTTCACGTGTTAACAGATGGAATGGGTGGTATCACATTCTTAAGAGAGCTTGTATATCAGTATCTAAGACTCGCCCATCCTGAGCTTAAGGAAAAGCTTTCTGACTCATTATCACCAGAAACTTCTCTTAATAGAGATGACAGTTTCCTTACTAACTATAAGACTAAATCAAAGAGTGTATATAAAGTTAAAAAATCTTTTTTAATCAAAGGGGAACGTCTTCCTCACGATGCTTTCGGCGTAATGCATGCATACCTCGATATAGGCGAGCTTAAGTCTGTATCCAAAAATAAATATAGCTGCAGTATTAACGAATATCTCGTTGCTACATTCATATACGCAGCATATAAAGAAAATGTCGGAAGAATCAGTCCTGATAAGCCTATAAGAGTTGCTGTCCCTGTTAACTTACGCCCATACTTTGATTCCATAACTACTAAAAATTTCTTTGCAATGATATCTGCAGAATTTATGCCAGAACAAAGAGACTACACTTTTGAGGAAATAGCGACTATTACAAGGGACAGCTTAAGGAGTCAGCTCACTAAGGAGAATCTTGAAAATATATTCTCATACAATGTATCTAATGAGCAGATGTTTGCAGCAAGAGCTGTTCCGCTTCCACTTAAAAATATAGCAATCAGACTCGTATATACAAAATCTGCGCTTGCTAACACAACTACTATTACTAACATTGGAAATATAACAGTATCTGATGATTACAAGCCATATATTGAAATGTTCTATGCTATGCTGGCATTCTCAAAGGGGCAGGAGCTCAAGGGTACAATAGCAAGCTATGGCAATACACTTTGTTATTCGATATGCTCCGCATGGGCTGATACAGGTATACAGCGCAGAATGTTTAAGCAGATGTCATCAGATGGATTAAATGTAACTATAGAAACTAACGGAGTATTCTCGTGAAGAAATGCAATTTCTGTAATGTAATAATAAAAGACGAAACGGACCACTGCCCTCTCTGCGGTGGTGTTCTCGAAGGTAACGATCCAGGAGTGAGTACTTACCCTAATGTCTTAAAGAAAGAAAAAGCCGTAAGCTTTATCTTTAGACTAATGGTATTTATTTCAATCATCGCAAGTATTACGTGTATCGCAACAAACATTGCCACGCACGTTTCTATTGCCTGGAGTCTTATCGTTACTTTTTCTTTTTTGTATGTATTACTAATTCTATATATGTTTGTTAAGGAAAATGCTGGCTACAGGGTAAGGGTATTTGGAATTGCTGCTGCCGGGGTTGTTCTTATCATATTGATTGATTATATTTTAGGATTCAGACGCTGGTCAGTGAATTTTGTCTTACCATCAGCGATAATACTTATGAGTGCTACGTTCCTTCTTCTGATGCTTATTAACAGAAGAAATTGGCAAAGCTACGCCCTTATACACGTTGGTATATTTTTATCTTCCCTCATTCCAATAATTATGTATAAGTTCGACATTGTAACAAATCCATATGTGTCACAAGTTGCCTTTGGACTATCATTTGTTATATCCCTCGGAATCATTATTCTTGGTGGTCCAAGAGTTAAGAGTGAACTATATAGAAGATTTCATATTCTTGGAAAATAATAACTCGCGGTTAATACCGCGAGTTTTATTATATGTAGGCGTTCACAATCTTACACTGATTTCTCCGCCCGACAAATATTCTTCATGCCCATCAGAAAATCTCACATGTAAATGACACTTTTCATTGATTCCAAGTACTTTAACTACAATTTCTTCATCAGATATACTGTCATGGTCAGGTGTTAAAAGCTTTACGTCCTTACCTATTACAAAACATCTCTTTTCATAATCACTTAAGAATTCGGCTCCATCAAGGCCTGCATTATAATAGTTGATGAACTGTACAATCAATTCCGAAGCTATATTGTTTCTAAGATTTTCTACTTCTGAATTATCCGTATATACCGAACCTGCTATATCTTTTATATCATCAGGAAAGCCTCCCCTAGGTTCATATAGATTGATGCCAATTCCAACAACTATAAATTCCAGTGTCCCATCTTCTATAGATGTAGAAGCTTCTGTAAGTATTCCAGAAACTTTCTTTCCTCTCATATAGATATCATTTACCCATTTAATGTCTACAGGAAATCCACTGACCTTCTCAATAGCCTTAGCTAATGCAGTTGCCGCTATTGTAGTGTACATAGATGCTTCAGAAATAGCTACATCCGGATGAAGCAGAAACGATATATAAATGCCTGTATTTTTAGGAGAATAAAATGATCTTCCTCTCCTGCCCTTACCAGCTGTCTGTTCCTCTGCGATGAGTACTTTAGACTTTTTATATCCATCTGACCCAAGCTGTTTCAAAATATTGTTAGTTGAGTCTACAGTCTTTCTTGCCTCTATCTCTATATCGATTCCTGCAGAACTAACCTTGTCTTTTATATATGCTTCAGAAAGCACATCAGGAGAGGTTCTTAAGGTGTATCCCTTATTATTAACAGCCTCTACCATATACCCTTCTGACTGAAGGACCTTTACAGCCTTCCAGACGCTAGCTCTTGTACAGCCTAATCTTTCCGCAATGTCTTCTCCGGAAATCGGTTCTCCCTTATTCTCTTCTAACAATAGTAAAACTCGTTCTTTTACCGACATACTTGCCTCTAGTTATCTAGCTTTAAATTATACCAAATGCACTAAAGAGAAGAAGTGCAAGAAGAACTGGTGCAATATATTTAACCATTACTATATACAGCTTCTTACGTCCGAACTTCTCTCCGTTTCTTGTAACTTCATCAATTACTGTTTCTGGCTTAACAATCCAACCAATAAGAATACATGTAAGTATCGCAACTATTGGCATCATGATATTATTGCTTAAATAATCCATTACATCTAATATCTGGCCTGTACTTCCATTAGGGAATTTAAGTTCAAAGTACAGCTTATTGTAACCAAGACATACAACTATTCCTATTACGAGCGCATATATAGAAACAAGAATCGATGACTTCTGTCTAGAAAGCTTAAGTGAATCCATTAAACTTGAAACAATCGCTTCCATAATAGATACAGAAGATGTTATAGCTGCAAATAAAACTGTAATGAAAAATACAATGCCGATTACTCTTCCTATTGATCCCATTTCGTTAAAAATCTTAGGAAGTGATACAAATATCAAACCAGGGCCAGCTGAAAGGCCATCTTTTCCCATAAACACAACTACTGCAGGAATGATCATAAGTCCTGCGCAAAATGCAACAAGTGTATCAAAGAGTTCAATCTGATTGATTGATTCCATAAGATTTACATCTTTTTTTACATATGATCCATAAGCAATCATAATACCCATGGCAACTGAAATTGA
>JAUNIR010000180.1 GCA_030523345.1 Lachnospiraceae bacterium | reverse complement strand
TTCAGGATTTGCAAACGGGTTTGCAAACATAAAAGGAAGATTTCCGAAAATCGAAATAACGGGTGAAGCAAAAGTTACCGATATTCACGCATTACGAGGGGAAGAAAAATCTCACGTCGGAAATGTAAAACTTAAATTCAATAAAACAAGAATAATTTGCATCACATATCGTGCGATATGTGATATTTAATACGAAATATATACAAATAGTTTACAATGACATACTATATATGGTATTTTATATGAGTATTATAATGATAGTGAGAGTAGGGAACTCACTATAGGGGAATTAACATAAGGGGAAACAAATGAATAAGGTTTTGGAAGCTATTGAACTTCTGTCACAGGGGAATGACAGCAGTGAGGTTAATAGTGAAATTCTTTTAGCTGCTAAACACGAATTAGAAAGAGCTTTAAAAGATTTAGAAAATCAGAGAAATGCATTTCGATATGAGATGGAATTAAAGCAGAAATCGTATGATGCCCAGCTTCAGTTATTTAATATGAAGTGGGAACTTCTTGAGGAAGAAACAAGAAAGCTTGCTGAGGAATCTAAAAAAGCTGAGAAGAGACGTGCTTTCTTTGAGCGTGTTAATACATATCAGAAAAGTAGCGATAATACAGATAACATCGTTCATGGCGAGATGTTCTTTAAGGGAGTTGCATCACCTCAGGCTCTTAAAAAGAGATACAAGGATCTTATCAAGATCTACCATCCGGATGCAGAGTTTGGTGATAACCAGACTGTACAGGAAATCAACAGAGAATATGATTCTTTAAGACATGCCATGGCTAAGTAGAGTGTTAAAAAAATAGTGAAAAAGTTTGATTTATATTTAGCGGGTGCAATGTTATTCATTGCACTCGTTTGGTTTTTAATAACAAATATTTTTGCAACAAAAGGTGACTATGTTGCAGTATATGAAAATAATACGATGATTGCAGAGTACCCACTGAACGAAGATAATATACTTACTGTCGAAAGTACAGAAGGACCTGTTATGGTCTTTGAAGTTAAAAACAGAAGTGTAAATGTATTGGAAGCAAGTTGTAAGGATAAGTTGTGTGTCCATCAAAAATCTATTTCTAAAGGTGAAGAAACTATATGCTGTCTTCCAAATAAAATCATTCTATTTATAGAGAATAGTAAGGACTCTAGTACGGAAAATTATGATGCAGTTACAAGGTAAAGGAAAAATAGCATATATTGCAGTTTTATCAACACTTGCCCTTATATTTTCATACGTTGAGTCGTTAATTCCACTTAATGCATTTGTTCCTGGAATTAAATTAGGGCTTGCAAATATAGTATCTATTCTAGCTTTGTATATGTTTGGCCCAATATATGCTTATATTATTGTAATAATTAGAACTATTATAGCCGGTTTTCTTTTTGGAAATATGTTTTCGATTGTATATTCAATATCGGGCGGATTATTAAGTGTATTTGTTATGGTTTTTCTAAAAAAAATCGATAAGTTCAGTATTATTGGGGTGAGTATAGCTGGAGGTGTATTTCATAATATAGGGCAGCTTATAGTTGCAATGTTTGCTGTAAATCAGCTTAAATTATACTATTATGGACCGGTGCTAATAATATCAGGAATTATTATGGGGATTACAATAGGCATGTTATCATTAGTAATTGTTAAAAGAGTTGAAACATATGTTCGATTATGATAATATGATTGTAAAGTATTTGTGAGGGGATATAAGGGATGATAGCATTTCTCAGAGGGGAATTATCAGCGATTTATGATGAAAAGGTTATTATTGAGGTTTCAGGCATTGGATATAATGTTATGATGCCTTCTTCTTGTATTGCATCATTACCTGGAATAGGTAATGAAGTTAAGGTTTACACATTCCTTTCAGTACGTGAAGATGCTATGCAGCTTTATGGATTTAATACAAGTGATGAGCTTGAGTTATACAGAATGCTTATTACAGTTAATGGAATTGGACCTAAAGCGGCGCTTTCAATTTTATCTTCGATGACAGGAGATGATTTGAAATTTGCAATACTTTCATCTGATTCAAAGACTATATCAAAAGTCCCTGGAATCGGCCCTAAAACAGCACAGCGTTTAATTATTGACCTTAAAGATAAAATTGATTTAATCAATACTTTTGAACATAAGCTTGCTGAGAATACTAAAACATCTGCTAAGCTAAGCAGTGCTAAAAATGAAGCAGTAGAAGCACTGGTAGCTCTTGGATATTCTAATAAAGATGCTTACGCGGCAGTGACCACTTCAGAACTTGATGATAGTGCATCTGTGGAGGAAATTCTTAAATCGGCATTAAGAAATATTTCTAGATTATAATAGGGTGACATATGGCTAGACGAATGATTGAAACCAATATAACAGATGAAGACATTAAGATAGAGTCCACATTAAGGCCTCTGACTTTTGATAACTATATAGGTCAGAAAAAGTGTAAAGATAATCTTAAAGTTTATATAGAGGCAGCCAAAATGCGTGGGGATTCCTTGGATCATGTGTTGTTCTATGGACCACCAGGTCTTGGAAAAACCACATTATCAGGGATTATAGCAAATGAAATGGGAGTTAAGATGAAGACAACATCTGGCCCTGCAATAGAAAAACCTGGTGAGATTGCGGCTATTTTGCAGACGCTTAATGAGGGAGATGTTCTTTTTATAGATGAAATTCATCGTTTAAATAGACAAGTTGAAGAAATACTATACCCAGCAATGGAGGATTTCGCCATCGATATTATGGTGG
>JAUNIR010000179.1 GCA_030523345.1 Lachnospiraceae bacterium | reverse complement strand
GTAGCATAATCATATTTACCATAATAAGCCTCATCTTCATTAGACTGTTTTCTGTCAATCATTTCAGGTACACATGATACACCAATATTTGATATACCTATTATTTTTTCTATCATTACACCGTCTGTAAAACGCTGTGTAAAAAGTGTATCTTGTCTGTCTTTATACTCTGGCACGTAATATCCAGGATTTTTTTCATCCTCAATAAACTCAATAGATGAAAGATTAGAATCAATATCGCAAAAGTATACATTTGCTGATGCTACTGAATCCTTATTAGGTACATAATAATCATATTTAGTCGCATCTGTATAGAATATTCCCATTATTATCACTACTACAGCTATCGAAACAACAAACTGTATTTTATGAGATAATATGGATTTGAAACTCTCATTTAAAATGGCCTCTAATACACAGTGTGAAAGAATTGCACCAAGTAAAACACCAATCCATATCCACGAAGGCTTATATGTATTCATAGATGTACTCATAAACCATCCACCTGTTAATCCACATGTAATTACGAAAGGGATCTCAATATATGCTCTTGTGTTTTTGAATGCTATTGCTCTTCCTGCTGCCTCCGATGGTCTCTTCATATATAAAAGATATGCTATCGCCGTGAATACAATAGTCATAATAAGTGGCAAAATAAGTGCCGCATACGCCATGCTCACCTTTTCATAGTAAAATAATTCCCATTCATAATTTACTCTTTGAATAATAGTCGCATATGAAGTAATAGGTGAAAGCCAATAATATTTAGTCAAAAGATTCTGCTTAACAATGTCACAGTTATTATAAGTAACATAGAAATATCCCTCAAAATATCTGATTAGCGATACAACTACTGGATAAATAAGTGCTATCACCGCAGATAGAGCAAGGGCAACTACAGCATTTCCTGAAAGCATTATAGCTGTGATTACAACACCATATCCAAACATAAAATGGACAAAATTTATAAATAAAGCAGCTATCATATTCTCAACTGATACTAGTGTCATATAGTGATTTGGAATAGCCACAAATGTACATATAATAAATTCAGCAAAAAGAGCGATTAAATATACAACTACACCAGAAATATAATTTGCAACAAATAAATGCCTTCTGTCTACAGGTATCGAATGATACAAATCTACTCTTTTTTTAGAGAAAAGGTAGCTAAAAAATACGATTCCAATAACTACACATGCTATAGCAGTAGGCACATAATCAGTAAATACATTTGGAAGAAAGAATCTTTCCATTACACTTATTAAAGCTTCTTTAGTAATAGCATATCTCTTCTCATTCTCATAAGTCATTAACTGCATCATAGGTCTGCAAAGCACAAATAAAAGTGTTACACACCCTGTAAGCCATATTTTCTGTTTTAAATTATGTTTTATAATATTCTTCATAATTAATTCCCCTATTTCTCTTATAGAATCAGATTTCTAATGTCATATCCCTTAATTTCTGTCTCACTTATAAATATTTCCTCTAGTGAAAGAGGTAATATCTCTGAGAACACAGTATCTGATTTTGAAAGTTCATTCTCTATATCTTCTTCTGTACCATTCAGTGTCATAGTATATAAACTTCCTCTAGTATCGCATTGAACAGGCTTCATTTTATCAATGAATTCTTTAGCAGCTTCATCATTGCTAAATACACACTGTATTTTATGAATATTGCATTTAAGGTCATCCAAATCTTTAGAGAAGAGTATTCCTCCCTTATGAAGCAATCCTACATGATCACATATATCTTCTAATTCTCGCAAATTATGACTTGCAATGATTGGTGTCATACCATTATCCTGCATTTCTGCTGCAAATAAGCTTTTTACAGCCTGTCTCATTACTGGATCAAGACCATCAAAAGTTTCGTCACAGAGAAGATATTTCACGCCAGCACATATTCCAAGAATTACAGATAACTGCTTTTTCATTCCTTTTGAAAAAGTGCTGATTTTTCTCGTAGGATCAAGCCCAAACTTTTTAATAAGATCATCAAATTTTGCCTTGTCGTATTTCTCATATACACTGGCATAAAAGTCTCTCATATTATTTGGAGTTTCGCCTCTAAAGAAATGTTGTTCATCAGATATATAGAACATATTCTGCTTTAACTTTTCATTTTCATATATATATTCGCCATCAATAATAACACTACCTTCTTCTGGCTTAAGAACCCCACAAAGAATTCTTAAAAATGTAGATTTTCCAGCCCCGTTTGTTCCTATAAGACCAAATACCTGGCCCTCCTGTATATCAGCGGTTACACTATCCAGTGCTTTTATATCTTCAAAAGACTTTGTAATATTTTTAACTTCTATCATATTTATTCCCTTCTTAGTACATGTTTCTTAACCGAATTTGCTCTACAAAAGTTCTATAATTTCCTCTCTTGAAATCCCTAGAGCTTTTGCTTTTAATATTTCTTTCTTTAGAGATTCTAGCGCGGCTATTTTTTCCGTATTGAGCCATCCTGACTTTTCAGATACAAAATTACCTTTTCCCTTAACTGTGTAAATCCAGCCATCCTTTTCAAGCTGCATATATGCTCTCTGAATAGTATTAGGATTTATAGATATTTCCATTGCAAGACTTCTTACAGATGGTATTTTTTCATTTGGTTTGAATACTTCTGATACAATCAGTTTTTGTATCTGTTCTATAATTTGCTCATAAATTGGACGTTTGTCCCTGTAATCTAATGTAATCATATATATCTCCAAATTAAGTGTACTAATACAACTAGTACACT
>JAUNIR010000051.1 GCA_030523345.1 Lachnospiraceae bacterium | reverse complement strand
GCTTTATAATATAGAAAGGTGGGTGAATAATTATGATAAATACAGGGGTTTATGATTATATTAATGTCCTGGATAAGGCAGCAGATGGTTCCTGGGCACGTAACAATGCTATTGCTAATAACATTGCTAATATTGATACGCCTAATTATAAGAGACAGGATGTATCATTCCAGAAAGAACTAGAGCATGCACTCAGGTCCTCTAAGTACACAAGTCTTGATACAAAGGTTAGAGAGCTTAATGAGGGAAATAGGCTTTCTCATATTGAACCGCGTACATACACTGATTACGCGAATTATTCCTATCGACTGGATAAAAATAACGTAGATGTTGACAATGAAAACGTTGAACTTGCTTCAAACCAGATCGTATATCAGGCAATTGTACAGAGCATAAACAGTGAATTTGCAAATCTTAAGGCAGTAATTAAGTAGTGAAGCAGACTGTTTTATAAGGGAGGATTTATGAGCATATTCAAATCTTTTGGTGTTAACGCATCGGGTATGACCGCTGAGCGTTATCGTTTGGACATAATTTCAGAAAATATTGCTAACGCAAATACTACACGTACGGAAGAGGGAACTCCATATCGCAGAAAGATTGTTACTTTTGCAGAGAAGGAAATCGACCGTAACTCTTTTGGCGCCATCTATGCTAAAGCGCGTGGAGGACATTTAGGCGATGGAGTTAAAGTGTCTGGAGTTCATGAGGATAAGAAAAATGATCTTATCGAGGTGTATGATCCAGCACATCCGGATGCAGATGAAAATGGATATGTTTGGTATCCAAATGTTAACACTATTACTGAAATGACTAACATGATTGATGCTACTCGTGCATATGAAGCAAATGCAACTGCATTCCAGGCTTCTAAGAGTATGGCGACACGAGGACTTCAGATTGGTCAGACATCATAATCATATAAATTGAAGGGATGAATTATGGATATTAGTTCTTTACTTAATATAAGTTCGCCAGCCATTACAGAGGCAGCGAGAAATGTGACTGTTAGCAGAGTTGCCGAGGGAGATGAGAGCTTTTCGTCACTTTTTCAGTCGGCATTAAGTAACTTGGGGGAAACAAACAAACTCCTCAATCAGCAGGAGGAAGAAGAAATCAAATTTGCGCTTGGCATAACAGATTCTACACATGATCTTTCAATTGCGATGGCCAAGGCTCAGACAGCTCTTAGTTACACCGTAGCATTGAGAGATAAATTTATTGAAGCTTATCAGCAGATAATGCAGATACAGGTATAAGGATAAATGCAGGAAAGATTTCAACAACTACTCGATAGCGTAAAAGAGTGGTGGGATAAGTTTACAACAAGACAGAAGACATTAATTATCAGCGTGGCAGCAGGTGTTGTAGTAGCACTTGCTGTTCTTGGTACTGTACTTACAAGACCTCACTACACAACTCTTGTTACGTGTGACAGTACGAAGCAGGCAGCAGAAATCACCACACTTCTTACCGATAATTCCATAAATTACAACATCACAGATGATGGATTGATTATTTCTGTTAAGGATGAAGATTTGTCAAATGCAACTCTTCTTCTCGGGGCTAATAATATTCCTGCAGATGGTTATTCTTTATCAGAAGCTTTAGCAGGTGGATTTTCTACAACTGAGTCAGATAAGCAGAAAACATACAAGCTTTATCTTGAACGTAAGCTTGAGGATATTATGAAAGCTCAGAATGCTGTAAATGCAGCGTATGTAACGCTTAATATTCCAGATGATGACGGAACACTCCTTTCTCAGAAGGAAGAGCCATATGCGTCAGTAATGCTTGATCTTAACGAGGAACTTGGAACAGGGGTGGCAGAAAATTTTGCCAAAAATATAGCAACTGCGCTTGGTTCAAAAACACCTCAGAACGTAACAATCATTGATTCGTATGGTAACTTACTTTACTCAGGTGCAGACAGCACACAGTCAACTTCTAATGTTGTGAATACATCAAATCAGCTTGCGTTAAAAGCTGAGGCAGAGAGACTTGTTAAGCAGGAAGTTACATCTGTACTCCTTGGTTCGAATTTATACGAGGATGTTAAAGTAGCACCAAATCTTTCTCTTGATTTTTCATTAGTTGAGCAGACAGAACACACATATACTCAGGCGGATGAGAATGGAACTAACGTTTTGTCGCATGAATCAACATATGAGAATACAGGTCGTGGATCGGTTGAAGGCGTTCCTGGTACTGATTCTAATGGGGAAGAAAATACATACGTAATTGAGGATGGGGACAGATCCCAGTATTCTATTTCGGAAGAGTCAAGAGATTATTTGCCTGGAGAGAAAATCATCACTACCACAATTCCTTCAGGAGCTGTGAAGTATGATGCATCATCGATTGCTATAACTGCTTCACATTATGTTATTTACAAGGAATCTGATGTCAGAGAACAAGGACTTCTTGATGGTATTTCTTTCGAGGAATTCCAGTTAGCTAATTCAGATATGGTTAAAAAAGATGTGGATGAGGAAATGTTCCAACTCGTATCTAATGCTACGGGAATTCCTATTGCAAATATTTCTATCATCGCTTATGACGTTCCGATTTTCCAGGCAGATGAAGGAAATGGTATCGGAGCTTCGGATATTGCACAGATTGCACTCATAGTTCTTATACTTGCATTACTTGGTTTTGTTGTATTCTCAACTCTGAGAAGAGAAAAAGAGCCAGAGCCACAGGAAGAGGAACTATCAGTAGAAACATTACTTCAGACTACTCAGGAAGTTGCGGCATCGGTAGAAGATATCGACGTGGAGTCAAAGTCAGAAGTATGGCTTATGGTTGAGAAGTTTGTAGATGAAAATCCAGATTCAGCTGCAGCGTTACTTAGAAACTGGCTGAACGAAGGTTGGGGTTGATAAATAATGGCACCTAGAAAAGAAGCGGAAATGGAATTAATGGGCTTGCAAAAAGCGGCGATTCTTTTGATCGCACTTGGACCTGAAAGGTCTGCGCTTATATTCAAGCACCTTAAAGAAGAGGAAATAGAAGATCTCACACTTGAGATTGCAAATACAAGAGCTATCACACCGCAGGTGAAAGAGACTGTTATAGAAGAGTTTTACCAGGTGTGCCTTGCCCAGCAGTATATTGCAGAAGGTGGTATCGGGTACGCTAAGGAACTCCTCGAAAAGGCTCTTGGTGCAGACAAGGCTCTTGACGTTATTGGAAAGCTTACGGCTTCACTTCAGGTTAAGCCTTTTGAATTCATTCGTAAGGCAGAAGCATCACAGCTCCTTAACTTCATTCAGGATGAGCATCCACAGACAATTGCACTTATTCTTTCATACTTAGCACCTTCACAGGCGGCACTTATTGTTTCGGCATTGCCTCCTGATAGACAGGCTGATGTTGCAAAGCGTATTGCTACTATGGATAGAACTAGCCCTGATGTAATTAAGGACGTAGAAAAGATTCTTGAATCTAAGCTTGCATCACTTGTTAACCAGGATTATACAATCATCGGTGGTGTCGATGCTATTGTTGAAATTCTTAATACAGTTGATAGAAGTACAGAAAAACATATTATGGAAATCCTCGAAATGGACGAGCCAGAGCTTGCTGATGAAATTCGTAAGAAGATGTTCGTATTCGAAGATATCCTGCTTTTGGATTCACGTGCTATTCAGCGTGTGCTTAGAGATGTTGATAATTCAGATCTTGCTGTTGCGCTTAAGTCTGCTAATGAGGAAGTTCAGAATGCTATATTCGATAACTTATCTAAGAGACTTGCAGCAATGATCAAGGAAGATATGGAATTCATGGGACCTGTTCGTATGAAGGATGTTGAGGAAGCTCAGCAGAAGATTGTTAATATTATCAGAGCCCTTGAAGATTCTAATGAAATTGTTATTTCACGTGGCGGAGGAGATGAGATAATTGTATAACGCAAATCTACTCAAGTCCGGAAACGTTCTTAAAACAGATGAGACGAGAGTAATCGACTCAAATACAAAAGTTGCAGAAAGACTTAAACATCTAGCAGAAATTCTTGAGGATACAACAGAAGAGGATTTCTTTGATGACTTTAGTGCTGGTCTTGATGCAGTTCAGGTTGAACAGTTATTGGGAGACCCTGAGATGGCTATGCCTGAAGAGGGGGCTCCACAAATCGATACACAGGCTTTTGAACAGATGAGAGTGGAAGCTGAAGCGGAAGCAGAAGGTATACTTACAGCGGCAAGGGAGGAAGCTGAAAGTATTATTGCTGCAGCTCAGGCTGAGGCTGAAGCTATTAAGTCAAAAGCAATGACTGACGGGCACGAAGAGGGCTATCAGGTTGGCTACGAAGAGGGAGTTAGTATAGCTAAGGAAGCAGAAGAGAAGTGCGCACAAAGAGAACAGGAATTAGAAACATACTACGGTAGAAAGATAGACGAATTAGAGCCGTTATTTGTTGATAAAATTACTGATATCTATGAGCATGTCTTTATGATTGAATTATCAGATAAAAAAGAACTGGTGCACTATCTTTTGACTGATGCTATGCGTAATATTGAAGGGGGAAAAACATTTCTTGTTCATGTTTCCAAGGATGACTATGAATATGTATCTGCTCGAAAAGATGAGTTGATGCAGGGTCTTCCTGGCACATCTACCCTCGAAGTAATTGAGGATATGACCCTTTCACAGTCCCAATGTTTTATTGAAGCTGATTCGGGTATTTTTGACTGCGGTCTTGGTACAGAACTTGCTCTTCTAAAGAAAGAACTCACTTTATTATCGTTCAGAACAGAGACAGGAAGATAATTTAGGTCAGGAGACGGCTTTGAATTTAAATAAGTATGATAGTGTCAAACAAAAGACATATTTTAAAAGACTTGGAAAAGTTGTAAATGTAGTAGGTCTTACAATTGAGTCTAATGGTCCTGACGCCAAGCTTGATGATTTGTGTCGTATTATCGTAGATAAAGACGAAGAAAAGTATGTAATGGCTGAGGTTGTAGGATTTAAAGACGGTAAAACTCTTCTTATGCCATTTGAATCTACAGAGGGTATAGGTTCGGGATGCATTGTTGAAAACATGGGGTATCCGCTTTCAGTATCTGTAGGTAATGATATGTTAGGTCTTACTTTAGATGGATTAGGAAGACCAATTGATGGAACTGAGTATGTGGGAAATGACAGCTATCCAATAGATGCACCTTCCCCTGATCCACTTAAGAGAGTTATTATTTCAGATCCACTTCCACTTGGTGTAAAAGCTGTTGATGGGCTTATGACAATAGGTAAAGGTCAGCGTATTGGTATCTTTGCTGGATCTGGTGTTGGTAAATCTACACTTCTTGGAATGTTTGCTAGAAATACAAAGGCTGACATTAATGTTATTGCTCTTATAGGAGAGCGAGGCAGAGAAGTTAGGGAATTTATAGAGCGAGACCTTGGTGAGGAAGGCATGAAGAGATCGGTGTTAGTAGTGGCTACTTCTGACAAACCGGCTCTTGTTCGTAGAAAAGCTGCCCAGACAGCAACAGCGATTGCTGAATATTTTAGAGATCAGGGTAATGATGTACTTCTTATGATGGACTCATTGACTCGTTTTTCTATGGCGCAGAGAGAAATCGGACTTGCATCAGGAGAGCCTCCTGTTACAAGAGGTTATCCACCTAGTGTATATGCACAGATGCCAAAGCTCTTAGAGAGAGCGGGTAATGACGATAAAGGCTCTATCACAGGATTATATACAGTACTAGTAGATGGTGATGATTTTAACGAGCCTATTACAGATACAGCAAGATCAATCCTTGATGGACATATAATGTTAGACAGAAAGCTCGGACACAAAAATCATTATCCGGCGATTGATGTTCTTCAGTCTATAAGCCGTTGTATGTCGCAAATTGCTACAAAAGAGCATAAGGCGGCAGCAGGTAAGCTTAAAAATGTTTTGGCAACATATAATGAGGCTGAAGACCTTATTAACATAGGCGCTTATAAGTCTGGAGCAAATCCTAATATAGATTATGCTATTGAAAAAATAGACAGTATCAATGGATATCTTTGTCAGGATGTAGATTCAAGATATACATTCGATGAGGAATTAACAATGCTCATGGAATTGTTTTAGTTATAGGGAGTTATTGTAGTGGCAAAATTTCGCTACAGGATGCAAAACATCCTAAGTGTTAAAGAAAAACTGGAAACTCAGGCGAAAAATGATTTCGCCATTGCTGCAGCAATAGTTAATGAGGAAGAGGAAAAGCTAAAGAGCCTTATTGAAAGGCAGGAGGGATACAGACTCTTTCTTAAGAAGTTGCAGCAGGGTGAACTTGACTTTAAGCAGATTAAAGAAACAACTCAGGCAATTGAGTCACTAAAATATCTTATAGAAGATCAAAAGAGAGTCTTAGATAGGGCAGAGAAGAATCTTGAAATCAGACGAGTTGCATTGGCGGAAGCAATGCAGGATGTTAAGACTCATGAAAAACTTAAAGAAAGACAGTTTGCGGAATATATGGCCGAAGAAGCGGCCAGGGAAAGCAAAGAGATAGATGAACTTGTAAGTTACAGGTTTGGACAAGCTGGAGATCAGTAATGGCAGATGAAGAACTTTTAGAGGAAGAAGAAGACTCTAAATCAAAAAAGAAGAAAAAAAAGAAAAAAGATAAAGGTGAGAAATTTGATGCTGTTGTAGGCGACAACGGAACAGCCCTTTATACAGATGCCGACGACGAGGAAGAAAGCGGGGGCTTACTTTCTGCTGTTGTTGTTGTTTTTATTGTTCTGATTTGGCTTGCTATTTTGGCTCTTTTAGTTAAGCTTGACGTAGGCGGATTTGGTTCTGGGGTTTTATATCCTGTATTTAAGGATGTTCCAGTAATCAATAAGATTTTACCTGAAAATATAGATGAAGAACTCGAAGAAGAGGTGGAATTCGCGTCCCTTGATGATGCGCTCGCAGAAATTCGAAGACTTCGTGAACATATAAAGGATTTAGAGGAGACAGATCGTACGTCAGCGACTGACGAAGAGGTGGCTGCTCTTAAGGAGGAAATCAGAAGGCTGCAAACGTTTGAGGATTCACAGGTTGATTTCCAGAAATTAAAGACGGAATTTTATGAGGAGGTTGTTTTTGCTGAAACGGCCCCTAGCGTGGAAGAGTATAAGAAGTACTATGAAGAAATAGATCCAGACAACGCGGAGTACATATATAGACAGGTTGTTAAGCAGATTGAGACAGATCAGGATATAGAAAGATATGTTAAGACATATTCTGAGATGAAACCAAAGCAGGCAGCTGCAATATTTGAGCAAATGACAGATAACCTTAATCTTGTTGCAAGAATTTTAAAGCAGATGGACACTTCGGCAAGAGCAAAAATTCTTGGTGTAATGGATTCGGAAGTCGCATCACAGGTTACAAAAATACTTGATCCAGAATATTGATGGTTTTTACTAGGAATTACAAATATGAGATTACTGTTTTACTCCTTTAATTCATACTCAGATCCTGATGTTTTATATGTGCTTAAAAAGATGAATATTGAATTCGATGTGTTGGAATATGATTTTAAAGCACCTGGACACAATAAAAATCAAGATGATGATTTTGTTGAAATGTTTTTAAAGAAGTATGACGCATCTTTGTATGATGCTGTTTTTAGTATTGACTATTGGCCACCGGTGGCTCAGGCGTGCTTTAAGGCTAATTTAAAGTACATTGCATGGAGCTATGACTGTCCTTTTGATTTGCTATACCCTGAAGATACATTGGCGTTACCAAATGTATATTGTTTTGTTTTTGATAAAGAACAGCAAAAGAAGTATTCTGACATGGGCATTGACAATATTTATTATATGCCTCTTGGTGTCAATGTTGACCGTTATAAGAAAATAAATAGTTCTGATATTAGATGCAGAAAGTATTTAACAGATATATCATTTGTCGGTAAATTATACGAGAACAGCTATCCGTTAATTCGAATGGGTGTTAATGCTAATACGGCAAATGTGCTTGATAAGATTATAGAAACGCAGACAATGTTATTGCCTAATAACGTTCTTGACCAGCTTGTGACAGATGGGTTAGTCAATGTAATTAATTCAGAAATGCATGCAAATGATAAAGACTTCAAGGACGAGGCAACAAAGGGCAAGATTATATATGCCCTTGAATCAGAAATTACGCGTAAAGAAAGAATAACCTTATTAAATCTTTGTGGAAGGCGATACCGCACAGATTTTTATTCCAATTCAAAATTCGATTTATTAGAAGGTGTAAGTACGCATGGGTATGTAAATTATTGGGAGGAAATGCCATGGATATTTGCGGCTTCTAAAATCAATCTCAATCCCACTTTAAAAGCTATACATGCTGGCGTGAGCCTTAGAGCATTCGACATTACTGCATGTGGAGGATTTATGCTTACAAGTCGTCTTCCTGAATTGGAGGAGCTATTTGCTGACGGCAAAGAAGTTGGTATCTATGATAATGTCGTGGATTTTGTGGAAAAACTTGAATATTATATGAGCCATGATGACGAGCGAAATAAAATTGCGAAGATGGGTAGAGAACGCTGTTTCAGAGATCATAGTATGGATAAAAGATTGAAAGAGATATTTGATATATCATTTAATAATTGAGGCGAGTACTGATTTCTTTTTACTAATGTAAAAAATAATCAAAAAAGATAATAAAAAATCGTAAAAAGGGTTAAGTAATGTACCCTTGAAACCGATAAAAAATATAGCTGCAAAAAGTGCCGCAAACCCTTATAAACAGATGGTTTACATAACTTTACAAAGCGGCAAAATTGAACCTTGAAAACTGAAGAAAGGAGGATTTCTATGGAGAAGACAAATGGAGCAGTAAATTTATTAAATCTTACAGCTCAAGCAGGACTTGCTAATCTTCCAAATATTGGAGCAAAGGCACAGTCCACAAGTGATGTCAGCTTTAAAGATACATTGATGAAGACTTCAGAAGTTAAGCCTATCGATGCAGTTAAGACAGACGTCACTTCAAAGAAAACAGTAGTAGAGACAAATCAGTCAGCGATGAACAAAAATATTGTTTCAAAGAATGAAACTACTACAAACAACAATGAGTCTCTTGATGAAGATGACATGGTTAATCTTAAAGAAGAAATTTCAAAGATTGTAGATGAAATCAAGGATAAGATTAAAGAAGAATTTTCGGTATCTGATGAAGATATTGAAAAGGCAATGGAAATTTTAGGAATTACAAATTCTGATTTATTTAATGCCACAGACCTAAGAAGTCTTGCAATGGAACTTACGGAGACGAAAGATAGCATTGAACTTCTTACTAACGTTGAACTTTATGACGGGATTAAAGAAGTAACAGCATTGGCTGAGAATTTATTTAGTGAGGTGAGTGAGGAATTTAATATTCCAGAGGAAAAACTTACAGAAATCATTAATTCAGATTCTTTTGAAAATGTTTTAGTAAATGCAAAGTCAGAAATTACAACTGAAGATACAATGGTTGATAACATTGAGGTTGGTACTGAGGAAACAGATGCAAAAGTTCTTCTAAAAGAAGAAAAAGCTGAAGAGAACATGCCAATAGTAGAAGCTGAAGAAACATCAGTTGTAGTCACTAAGGCTGAGACAGAAAATGAAACAGTTAAGGCTATTTCAGAAAACAAGTCAGATAAGGTATCTGTAGAAGATAAGAAACAGCCAGAAGTTATTGTTGAAATTGAAAAGACAGAAGGAGTAAGAACTTCTAATCCTGTTCAGACAGAAAGCTTTTCACAGAACAATGATTCAATGAAGCAGAACCAGAATCAGGAAAGTAAAAAACAGAATCTTTTCGATAATAGTAAGGGTCAGGAAGTTAATCTTTCAAACACACAGACAGTAACAACACAAACAGTTAACAGCGTAGGTGATATCGTAGAAACAGTCACAAGCTATTCTACATATGCAGACACAGAAAACATCATGAGACAGGTTACAGATTATGTAAGAGTAAATATTACAGAAGATGTAACAGAGATGGAGATTAGACTTCATCCAGCAAGCCTCGGAACAGTTAATATGCAGATTAACTCACAGAATGGCCAGATAACAGCTCATCTTACAGTTCAGAATGAACTTGTTAAGTCAGTTCTTGAAAGTCAAATGATTAAGCTTCAGGAAACATTCAATGAGCAGGGTACAAAAGTTACATCAATTGAAGTAACAGTGGCAAATTACAATCTTGATTCTAAGAGTGATAACAATTACTCACAGGAAAGAGAAAATCAGTCAGGCCAGTCTAAAGGAAGAAAATCAATTAACTTAAATGAAATTGGTTCTTTTGATGAACTTACAGATGAAGAGCAGTTAGAGGCAGAAGTAATGGAAATGAACGGAAGCAGCGTTAATTACACTGCATAACGTGGAAAGGAGAAACATGGCAGATAATTTAGATGTAACAGGAGCTTTTCAGTATACAGCACAGATTAAAGATGGCAAGGTCGCATCTTCAGTATCTAAGGTTGATAAAAATACTGGAAAAATTCAATCTGACGAAGTATCGGATACAGCCGGTGGTAAGCTTGATAAAGATGCATTCCTTCAGTTACTTGTAGCTCAGATGAAATATCAGGATCCTTTGGAGCCAACTGACAATACAGAATATGTATCACAGCTTGCTAACTTCTCATCACTTGAGCAGATGACAAATATGAATGATTCTCTAGCTAACATGAGCATGGCTTCAGATCTTCAGAGAGCATCAAATCTTGTTGGTAAGTTTGCTTCAGTAAAAGTTGGAGATCAGACAATCACAGGTAAGGTTGACACAGTTGAATATAAAGACGGAACAGCATTTCTTAATATCGAAGGTAAGAGCTATGCATTATCAAGTCTTGTTGAATCAATTGATCCTACATACCTTACAGCCACAGAACTTTCAAAGCAGTTCGACAGCATATTAGGTTCACTTCCAATGATTGAGGCAGTTTCAGAATCCGATTCAGCTAAAGTAGAAAACTTAAGAGCAGCATATGATGCAATGGATATGTATCAGCAATCATTTATTTCAAAAGATTCACTTGCTAAGCTTACAGTTTATGAGAACAGAATTGCTGAATTAAAGGCAGCAAGAGAAGCTGAAGAAGCAGCAAAGGAAAAGTCAGAAGAAACTGAAACAACTACAGAAGAAACCGATAAAGTAACCGAGGAATAGAAACGGATTTCGAAAGGAGAAATGGTTATGGCAATAATCAAACCAGGTTTCCCTTCAATAGAACAGGTTACAGACCAGTATTTACAGAAAAGTTCAAAGCCTCAGGAGACAAAAACAACTGATGGTAAATCTTTTGCAGATATATACAAAAGTGTACAGAGAGTTGAAATTCCTACAAGCGGAGTTAAATTTTCGAAGCATGCAGCAAACAGATTGACGGACAGAAATATTGAACTATCTGAAGGTCAGCTTGATCGCCTTAACTCAGGGACGAGGCAGGCATCACAGAAGGGAATCAACGAATCACTTGTCCTAGTAGATGATATGGCATTCATAGTAAATATAAAAAACAATACAGTCATCACAGCAATGGATAAGAATAGCTCAGACGAAAATGTTTTTACAAACATAGACGGAGCAGTAATAGCATAAAGCCGGACCTACGGGAGGCTTTAACATCCCCGAACGACAGAAGGGATGAAACGTAACTAATAATTATTAAAGCAAAGAGTGAGCACGAAAGTGCGAACGGAGGTCAAATATTATGATGAGATCACTTTTCTCTGGTGTTGCAGGTCTTAAGACTCACCAGACAAGAATGGACGTTATTGGTAATAATATCGCTAACGTTAATACAGTAGCATACAAGTCACAGTCAGCTACATTCCAGGAACTTATGTATCAGAACACACAGAATGCTTCAGCAGCTAATGAAGCAACTGGACGTGGTGGTATCAATGCTAAGCAGATCGGTCTTGGATCTAGCCTTGCAGCAATTAACACAAATATTACTCAGTCAGGTTCTTCTCAGACAACAGGAAATGCCTTCGATGTTCAGATTTCAGGAGATGCGTTCTTTATAGTTTCAGATGGTGCACAGAATCACTTCACACGTGCAGGTGCTTTCTATGTTGATGGTGTTGGTAACCTTGCTATGACTTCAAATGGTTACAACGTAATGGGATGGCAGCCTAATGAAGATGGATCAGACGTATTAGTTGATACAGTATCACCGCTTAAGATTATGTCAGCTGAGAATATGGTTTCAATTCCAGAGCAGACTACAAAAGCTTATATCGATGGTGTTATTGATAAAAATGATTCAAATGTAACAGGTACAGAAGGTCGTCTTGTTAATATTTCACTTTATGACAGCCTTGGATACAGTTACATAGCTCAGTTTGCAATTAAGCAGGTTATGACAGGAACAGGAGATGCGGCTAAGCCTGTTGAAGGTTCATATACTTTCGAGCCTAAGAAGCTTATTGATTCTAACGGAAAAGATCTTTTAAGCACTGATGCAAAGACTGGTAACCCAACTGGAAATAAGGCTAAAATTGATATTACTGGTCTTACAGACAATATAATTAAATTTGATACTACATCAGGTAAATTAACTCAGCCTACAATTGAACAAGGAAAGGCAAATATTAAAATAAAGATTGGAAACGCTACAGAAGGAGCTGCATCTGGCGTAGATGCACTTGGCGAAGAAATCGAAATAGATCTTGCAAATCTTAAGATGTTTGACAATAATGGTACATCAACTGTTGCTGGTCACTATGGAGATACAGACGGAAGATACGCTGGACGTAAGAAAGGTGCTTTATCAGGTGTAGCAATCCAGCAGGATGGTAAGATTTTTGGTTCATATGACAATGGTACAACAAAGCTTCTTGGACAGATTGCAGTTGCATCTTTTGCTAACGCATCAGGTCTTGAGAAGATTGGTGATAACCTTTATGATACAACTCAGAACTCAGGTGGATTCGATGGCATTGGTAAAGATATAACAGCTGATGGTGGCGGAAACATGAAGACTGGTGTTCTCGAAATGTCAAACGTAGACCTTTCTTCAGAATTTACAGAAATGATTACAACACAGAGAGGTTTCCAGGCTAACTCACGTATCATCACAGTTTCAGATACAATGCTTGAAGAACTTATCAACCTTAAGAGATAAATAATTTAATACTTATATAACGGAAATACGTTATTAGCGCGGCAATTGCATTAAATCGATTTGTGCAGCTCCGCGCTTTTAGCGTTTTGAAGAAAGCTAGGATTAGTGTTTTTTGCGTCTTAAGAAACACAGGAAACAAATGGAGAAAATATGATTGATGTAACTAGATTAAACGGTAAAGTGCTAACAATTAATGCCGATTTAATAGAGACAGTTGAAGAGAACCCTGATACAGTTATTTCCTTAATTAATGGGAAGAAAATAATTGTAAAAGAAGATAGACAAGAGATTAAAAATCTAGTAAAATCTTATAAAAGGGATATTATGATTAATTAGGTAGGTGGACGTATTGGACATAGCTACACTTTTGGGCGTTGTGCTTTGTATTGTGTTCGTTATTGTATCAATCTTCCTTGGTCAGGATGGACCTGCTGGTATCAAGTACTTCCTTGATGCACAGTCGGTTATGATTACGGTAGGTGGAGCCTTCGCAGCCGTTCTTACAGGTTGCACTATGAAGGAATTCATTAACGGACTTAAGAGTATAGGCGTATCGTTCAAGCTTCCTGCACTTGATGCAGCGGGCATTATTAAAAAAATCATTGATTTATCAAATGTTGCCAGAAAGGAAGGACTTCTTTCACTGGAAGAAGCTGCCGGGGACATCGATGATGCATTCCTTAAGAAAGGAATCATGTTAGTAGTCGATGGTACTGATCCTGAACTCGTAAGAGGTATCATGGAGACAGAAATGGTAAGTATTGATGACCGACATAAAAAGAATATTGGCTTCTGGGATAATGTAGCCGCAATGGGACCTGCTTGGGGAATGGTTGGAACTCTCGTAGGTCTTGTTATGATGTTATACCATATGGAGGACGCGTCAACTATCGGTCCTGCTATGGCGGTAGCTCTTATTACTACATTCTACGGATCTCTTATGGCAAACTGGATATGTACTCCGGTTGCTACGAAGCTTAAAGTTATAAACAATGCAGAGATGCAGGTTAAAGAAATAATGATTGAGGGACTCTTGTCCATACAGGCAGGAGAAAACCCGAGAGTAATCGAGGAGAAACTCAAGTCGTTCCTATCACCAGCAGAGAGAAGTGCTATGGGTAGTGGCGACGGTGGAGGAGAATAAAAATGGCCAAGCGCAAAGAAGAACCGCCTAAACCAGCGGCCGCGTGGATGTCTACCTTCTCGGATCTGATGAACCTTTTGCTTTGCTTCTTCGTATTGCTTTTCTCTATGTCGACAATTGACGCAGCAAAGTTTGAACAGCTGGCAGCTTCATTTTCTGATAGCTTCAGTATATTCACAGCAGGTTCTACATCGATTGGTGAAGGATTACTTGTTGGTAATGGCGTCATGCAGCTTAATGAGCTTGATGAGTTCATGAATACAATGGGTAAGGAATCGGAAGAAGTAGAGGAAGAAGAAGACCCTCTTGCCGAGCTCAAAAAAGAACAGACAAAAGAATCCGAAGAACTTGCGGAGCTAATAGAAGAAATTGTTAAGGAACAGAACCTTCAGAATGAGATAGATGTTGATTTTACATCGCAGTATGTATCGTTAACACTTAATGGAGGAATCTTATTTGATTCTGGTAAGGCAGTATTAAAACCTGAATGTTCGGCAGTTCTTAATAAGATTGGAATCATTCTTGAAAAGTATGCAAAGAGTACAATTGAGATAGAAGGCCATACGGATAATGTGCCAATTCATACATCTCAGTTCTCGGATAACGACGAATTATCTGATGCAAGAGCACTAGCGGTATTCAGATATATTATAGAGCACACAAATCTTAATCCGGCAAATCTTAAACATGCTGGAAGAGGTGAATATGTTCCAGTTGCGGATAATGCAACAGCAGAGGGACGTACAAAGAACAGACGTGTTGAGATAAAGATTTATCATACGCTCAGCACTTATGAATAAATCGTATATGGGAGGAAATATGAAAAAAAATCTCCTGTCAGTTATTATACTGGCGCTTTTAATAGTAAATTTAGTATTAACTGGAATTGTTATGTTTTCAACTGTTTCAGCAAATAAAAAGACAGTAGCACTTGTTAATGATATTGCGGCAGTGCTTGATCTTGAGTTGACAGCTGGAACCGGTTCTGCAACTGAAGCAGTGGCAACATCTGTTTCTGTAGCTGATACTGATGTATATAATATCGCGGATGCAATGACAATTGCTTTAAGACCATCAGAGGATGGCAAGGAACATTATTGTATGTGTGAAGTTTCATTTTCTATGAATAAGACTGATCCTGATTATGAAACAATGAACGCAATGGTTCCGGCACAGGAGTCTAAGATTAGAAGCATTATCATCGGAGTTATCGGTGAATATACTAAGGAAGAGGCTCAGGCAAATCAGAAAGCTATCGAGACAGACATCCTTAACCAGGTTCAGGATATGTTTGGTTCAAAGTTTATATTTGAAGCATATTTCAGAGACATTAAGTTCCAGTAAAATTGGGAACTTTTCCAGTAATTTGGATTTTGATTAAATATTAAAGAGAGGTGAGCTCGGTGGGTGAAGTACTATCCCAAAACGAGATTGACAGTCTGCTTCAGGCACTGAGTTCTGGTGAACTTGACGCGGATGATATAAGCAGCATAGATGAAAAGCCCGCGAAGAATTATGACTTCAGACGACCGGCCAAGTTCTCAAAGGAACACCTTCGTACTCTTGAAATCATTTTTGAGCATTATGGACGACTTTTATCAACTAACTTGCCTGTATATTTGCGTAAAAACATTCAGGTAACAGTAGTTAACTCGGAAGCGTGTACATTCTCGGAATTTTCTACAGCTCTTGCGAACCCTGTATTATTATCAATTGTTGGGTTCTATCCACTTAGTGGAAACATTATGTTAGAGCTTGCTGCAAACCTTGGATTTGCAATGATAGATAGAATGCTTGGAGGTCCAGGAAATCCTCTGGATAAATCAAGAGATTTTTCTGAGATTGAGCGTTCGATTATAGATAAAATACTTGCTGTTTGTGTGCAACTTTTAAGAGAACCGTGGCAGAATGTTGTTGAAATCGATCCGGTGCTTGAAAGAGTGGAAACGAATCCACAGTTTGCACAGATAATTGCACCTACAGAAATGATTGCAATTGTGACACTTAGCATTAAAATCGGTGACGTAGAAGGTCTTATGAATGTATGTTTACCGTATTTTACGCTAGAGTCAGTCATGGATAAGCTGAATACGAAGTATTGGTTCGCTGCCATGAAAGAGAACAACGAAGACAATTATGAAGAATATATTGAAGCAGTTGTTCGTAAAGTATCAATGCCAATTAAGGCGGTACTTGGAAAGTCGGTTATTTCTGTTAGCGACTTCGTAAACCTTCAGGGCGGAGACATTATCAAGCTTAATTCAAAAGTTGATTCCGAAATGGACGTTTATGTTGGAAATATTAAGAAATTTAAGGCTTTACCGGGATCACAAAAAGATTCATATGCGGTAAGGGTTACATCAGTACTAAGAGAGGAGGAATAGTGAATGGACGGAATGCTGTCCCAGGACGAGATAAATGCATTACTTAATGACATGAGTTCAGGATCCAGTGAACCAGTGACAGATGATACACCAGTCAGTGACGCTAGTCCATCAGGTGGTGGCGCTGCGGCAGACCAGAGCCTTCTCACTGATATTGAAAAGGATGCTATTGGTGAAGTTGCTAACATAAGTATGGGTTCATCTGCGACAACACTTTATTCCCTTGTTAACAGAAAGGTTAACATAACTACACCTGTTGTATCACTTGCAACATGGGGCGAGATAGTAGAAGATTACGAGAAACCTTGTGTTTTCATTAAAATCAAATATACAGTAGGTCTTGAAGGAACAAACATTCTTATCCTTAGAGAAGAAGATGTTAAAATTATTACAGACCTTATGATGGGCGGAGATGGAACAAGTACCGACGGAGAGTTATCAGAACTTCATCTAAGTGCTATTTGTGAAGCTATGAACCAGATGATGGGTTCATCCGCAACATCACTTTCATCGATGCTTGGAAGAATGATTGATATTTCACCTCCAGAGGCAGATCTTGTAGATATGCTTGAGAACTTTAATGCAGGTGAAGACATTTCATCGTTCCTCGGAGGAACATTTGTAAGAATTACATTCAGAATGCAGATCGGGGATTTAGTAGATTCTAAGATTATGCAGCTGTATCCAATAGATTTCGCAAAATCACTTTATGATTTCTTTATGGATTCACAGGA
>JAUNIR010000178.1:469-2802 GCA_030523345.1 Lachnospiraceae bacterium | reverse complement strand
TGTGAAAAAATCACTAAATCCCTCTTGAAAACCTATTACTGCATCATAGTCTTTTCGAATCTTTTGCTTGGCAAATTTTTTTAAGACTGCATCCCAAAAATTATCCTGACCTATTATCTTAGCTCCTATTGAACCTACTGCTCGATATACTAGAAGTTTGGGTTTTCCTTTCAATGTCTTTTTTTCTGAGAAATGCCCTTGCATCAACAAATTTCCTTTTATTACATTTACATTGTCAGGAATAGAATTTTCATATGCCCCATAAGGTGAAAAAATCAACAAATCCAAATCAACACTGTAGTTTGACATATAGGAAAGAAGATTCAAGAGGCTTCTACGTGTACCACCTATTTCAAGATTACTTATCACAAACAAAAGCTTCATACAAACAAAATTCCCTTTCTATAATTTTCGAATTAAGATTGCGGGATTTCCTGCGTAAATAGAATTGCTTTCTAAATTCCTTGTAACAACGCTGTTTGCCCCAACTACAACATTATCTCCTATTTGAACGCCTTTTAATATCATTGCACCTGCTCCAATAAAACAATCATCCCCAATCTGAACACTATTGCTGTGAACACTTATATCTTTTTGTGCGGCATCAAATCTTTCATCTTTATTTAATGAATGAAAATCTGTATCATATATCTTAACACCCGCCCCTATAAGTACGCGATTGCCAATTGTTATGCTTGTATTTGCAACGAATGATGCACAGGAAATACCGACATTATTGCCTATTTTAATTAAGCCAGCCCCAATCACTTTCAGATTCGTCCGGCCAGTAAATCCAATTGGATTTGCCCATTCAGCTGAATTAATACGGACATTATCTCCAATAATAATCTTTCCTTTTGGGTTATGAATACGTAAAAATCCCTTTATTTTTAAATTTGTTCCGTACCCCCCCCATTAATCATTAACGCTATTTTATTAAAAGGGGTAAAAAAAATATCCGCGTGACCTATTATTTTATTCTTTATATTTCTCCACATATTCAAAATTCCTTATTTCATCAAAAAGCTCGCAATTCTCTCTGACCAATTTTTGTATCCAAATTGCGTAACTGCCACTTTTCTTGCAGCTTTGCGCATAGAAATATACTTCTCTGGGCTCATGTGAATTGCTTTTTTTATGGAACCGAGACAGTCCTCTACTGATCCACACTTAAATGTAATACAATCATTCTGACTTAAATATCTATTTGTATAATCACCAACATCTGAGCAAACCGGAATAATTCCAAAGGCCATCACTTCCGGAATCTTACTTGGAAAATTTGCTTGTGTAACAGCATTGTCGAATCGAGGCAAGAGCAAAAAGTCTACAGAACGATACAATTCAATCAATTCCATGTATTCCATCCAACCATGCAGAACCAAATTTAAACCCTTCGTATCTGCTTGCCCATTTAAACGTGCTTTCAGTTTTTCGCTACTGGTTCCAGTAATGTGCAATTCAAATGAGTTTTTTTCCTCAGTACTTAATTCCTGCATAGCCTTAAACAAGAGAATCAAATCATCTTCATGTGAATTCTGTTTTGCTCCTGAATAAATGAACCGCAATTTTTTCGGCTTCTCTAGCTTGACTGATTCACCAAATTCATCCGGATCAGACATAATAGGCAGAAGTAATGCATTTTTGCATCCGTGCGTTTCCTCAATTTGTTTCAATCTCTCGCTAATCGGGAATGCTTTTTCTACATGATTTAACTTAAAATTCCATTTCAAAAGCATCCCCCAATATCTTGGGTTGACCAAATGATGCCGGTATTGTATTGGCAACAAGTCTTCGTAGTGAATGTAACACATCTGAGAAGTCCCAACTCTTTTTGCAAGCCACTCCTGCGCTAAAAATCCGATATCATGAAGAATATAAAAATCCTTATTACTCATACCGAATTTTTTATACATTTGCTTATAAAAGGATAAGCTTAAGCCATATTTTTGAATCCTACCATTTGGCTCATTTCGATATTCGATTCCTTTATAGATATAACTATCACCATTCTGGTCTTCTTCTTTATTTTTTCCAGTACCAATTATAATTACCTTATAATCGCATTCCATTAAGGCAAGAGCCAAATATTGGGCATAATTCGCACCGGCAGAACCTCTGGGAAAATTTGGTGTTCCAAGTATAAATACTCTTTTGCCCATCATTCTATCCTCCTGCTTTATATGCTCTCATCAATCATATTTAACCAACGAACATATACTTTACTACTTTCAAGCCGCTGGATATCCACATATGCATTTTTACCCAGCCGTTCGCGTTCATCTTTGCTGTTAATCAACTGCTCCATTTTCTGAGCCATCTGAATACTATCC
>JAUNIR010000178.1:0-459 GCA_030523345.1 Lachnospiraceae bacterium | reverse complement strand
AAATACCAGTTTCATTATCCTTGATAAGATCCCTAGGTCCGCTCATACATGATGTTGCAATGCAGGGAAGACCAGCATACATTGCTTCACATAACACATTTGGAAAGCCTTCAAAAAAGGATGATAGAACAAAAATCTTAGATTTTTTCATCTCATAAAACGGTCTATGCGTAGTACCACACAGTACAATTCTATTCGTAAGTTCTTTTCTATCAATCCACCCTTGGATTTCTTCCTGCATCTTTCCTTTCCCAAAAATTTTTAGTTTCCATTCTGGATACTTATCTGCTATCAAGGAAAAAGCATCAATCAAAGTTCTATAATCCTTTTGCTTTTCCAAGCGGCCTACTGAAATAATTATATTTTCCTTTACAATTGTTTCATTGATACACTGCTTATCCATTTCTGCAAAATCTAATGGGTTTTCTAATACACGGATTTTCTTCTGAAGATATTGAG
>JAUNIR010000177.1 GCA_030523345.1 Lachnospiraceae bacterium | reverse complement strand
TCGTGATACAGATATGGCTTCTCAGATGGTTGAGTACACAAAGAATAACATTCTTCAGCAGGCAGGCCAGTCTATGCTCGCACAGGCTAACCAGTCAACACAGGGTGTAATGAGCTTACTTCAGTAATCAATCATTTACTAAAATAAAAGGGACCAATAGGTCCCTTTTATTGTATAATTAAATAGTGTATTGAGGTGTAATCATTATGAACGAAGATTTATTTGCAACAATATATAATAATATTCCATCCTTTATAGATAGCATTGACAATGTTGTAGATGGTGTGACTGGAACAAATGGGGCATATGCGGAACAAGCCAGTGCCTTTCTTTCGAGATGCTTAGAAATATTTCCGGGAATCATCAGGTCATACTCAGATGACCGATTATTACGATATTCAGGAGATATTGAATATTGGTCAAATTTGCTTAATAAAATAATTCAGACATTTAAGGAGACTGACAGATATAAAATAATAGACGTTTTATATTTTGAGACAAAGCAGAGTATATTAGAGTATAAAGATCTACTCGAAAAAATGGAGCTAGTTTAATGAGAGATATTTTCGATAAAAATGTCGGCTGTTTGGAAAAAATCAAACCTGACTATGCAAAAAAAATATTAGAAGAAGTAGAAGACTGTGGTTTTACTGTAAAATCAGAGGTTATTTCTGATAGAAAAGTTTGGTACTTAGAGTATCCAGATAAGATAATGCAGTTAGAAAGTTTATATGATAATAACGAAGTAAGTGAACTCTGGGTAAAGCATATTCAAGAAGGAATAAGATTCAATACAAAAATATTTGTATATGGAATCGGAAATCCTGAGCTTATAAGGAAACTGATTGAAAAAACAGGTGAGGAAAATCAAATAATAATGTATGAGCCTAATTTTTCAATTTTAAAACCGATGATGGAAGAAGTCGATTTCACAGATATCCTTGAAAATGAACGATGTACATTGATTATGGGAAATTGCCTTGAAGATTCATTGAGAAATGTTTATGAAGGCTATATCACATATACAGATTGTTATAATATGTATCAGGCTACAAGCATGAATTATAATACTATTTTTGAGGAGGATTATAAGCAATTCTTAAAAGGTGTAGAAATGGCACTTTCTACAGTTGCTTCGGACTATTCATTTTATTCTAATTCTGGAAAGTATTCTAATAAAAACCTTTTTAAGAACATAAAGCATCTTCTTGAAAGTAAATCTCTAGAAGAACTAAATAAACTAGTTGATAAAGATGTTCCAGCTATAATTGTAGCTGCAGGTCCATCATTATCTAAAAATATTAATTATTTGAAAGAGGCAAAAGGTAAGTCAATAATTATTTGTATTGATGCAGCTATGAGAGCATTGGCAAGAGCTAATATAACGCCAGATTTATGTATTACTATTGATTTTAATAAAGAATTAGGTCATTTTGATGAGGGGGACTCTACTAAAGTTCCTATGATTTGTTCTTTGATTTCAACAGCTACTTTCGTCGACCAGAGTAAAGCTGTTAAACTGTTTTATAAAGATGTAACTCCATATATAAATGAATTCTTTGATAAAAATGATATAGCATATAAGCCACTTCCGACAGGTGGAACGGTAGCAAATAATGCATTATCAGCTGCTATACATATGGGGTGTAAGAACATAATAATTATAGGACAGGATTTAGCTTTTACGAACAATAAAACACATGCAGAAGGAACTGTAAAAGGCGAAACTGTTACAATAGACAAGGTAAAACACCCTGCTGAAGTCGAGGATATGAATGGCAATATGTTAAAGACCTGTTGGGAATTTATCATGTATAAGCAGTGGATAGAGGAGACAATTGCTGCACGAGATGATATTCATTTTATAAATGCAACAGAAGGCGGTGCAGGCTTAAAGGGAGCTGAACATATCACGCTTAAGGAAGCAATAGATAAATATTGTAAAAAAGAAGTTGATGTTACAGCTCTTCTTGAAAAAACACCACCAATTTTTACAGAGAAACAAAAAGCAGACTTTATAGAATATATTCATGGAATTCCTGATGCTATTAAGCAGGTTGAAGAAGATGCATTGTCAGGTAGAAAATGCTATGAGAAAATGCTTAAATTAATTGAGAAAAATGACTATCAAAGCCCAGCTTTTATAAAGTTATATAACAAAACGAAGGACCTTAACGAGAAGATAGAGAAGGAAAAGGCATCTTCAATAGTATTCAATGAAATTCAGCATCAGATGAATGAAACTATGAAAACAATCTTCTCTTCAGAGGAAGATGATACGAAGTCTGAATTAAGGGTAGTGTGCTTACAGGGTAAAGAAAGTTTTGATCGTATAGTAAAGGCGGCCAAGTCAATCAGGGAATATATTATTGAGCAGGTTAGTGAGTATTAATAGCCACTATATATGGTATGAGGAAATGCAATGATTAATAATTACATTGTCAGTGAAAATGATACAGTGATCTACGTAATGAAAATAATCGATCAGGGTGCTCAAGGTTGTGCCTTTGTGTGTGATGGAAAAAGACTATTAGCCGCAGTATCTGATGGTGACATACGTAGATTCATTCTAAATGAGGGGAATTTAATGGCACCTATAAAAGAAATAGCCAATTATTCACCTAAATATAAATATGCCACTGATAAGATTGACTACAATGAATACATGAGCAGAAAAAGTATCACAGCGCTTCCTCTTGTAGACGATGATAAGAATATTGTAGATATTATTTTCTTTAACGATAAGGCATTAGCTAAAAAAGAAGAATTAAATCTTCCGGTTGTCATGATGGCTGGAGGTAAGGGGGTAAGACTTT
>JAUNIR010000176.1 GCA_030523345.1 Lachnospiraceae bacterium | reverse complement strand
TGTCTCCGAATTTAAAATTAGGCTTTTGACTAGAGGCCTCTTGCCACTTATTATTGAGCGTCTCAAGTAATTTTTCAAAAATTTCATTAGAAATACAGCTGAGACGCCTTAGGCGCACTAGTGCCATGCTGGGAGTTACCTTGAATGCATCAGCTATCTCGTTAAGCTCGTCTAAGTTACTAAGGCGAATACCGCTAACTGCAGATTCAGGCATAAGGATTTCTTCAGCAATGATATATTCGATATTACGGGTTGGTTCTTTGGTACTTTGATTGTAAGATACTATAGCAAATCTTTTGTTTGCCATATATGTAAGCAAGAGGATTATGGTGAAAATTCTACGGCCAGCAGGATCGCTAATATTATCTTCATCTTTTGAATGAAGAAAAATGGCTGGATATTTTTTGTGTCTAACGGCAAAACCACTAAAGTTCAAACCATTTTTGATAGTTTGTGGCATATAGCCTCTTCTACTTCTTGAAATAATTATATTTTTATCTTCCAAAGTGGTGACAAGATACTCGTAGGCTGCTCTTTTTGTGGTATAACTCCGGAATTTATCCATGTCTAGCCCTAATGTCTTAATAATTAATCTAGCAAATTCAGAGATGTCTTCTTGTTGTCGAAGATTGATAATTGCATTTGGCCCGATTTCTCGATGGTTTTGAGCCATGAGCTGCTGCCGTTTCTGAATGTCTTTGATAATAAGGTTTACGTCGCGAATTTGTATGTCTCCACGGCTTGCGATTGCTATGGGGACATCTTGCACCCCTTTGAAGATGTTTTCGTTACTCTGTTTAATATTAGCTTCAACTTTTTCCATTGGAGCAAAAAATAGCGAATATGGGATCCCAGCTTCACGACTTAAATCTTGTAGCACTCTGAACTTAATTCTATTATCATCCAGCGCCTTTCTGTATAAGCTTTTATAATAAACATGTGAGTTTTCGAACAGAGCCTCAAAAACGTCTTTTCGTATATAAACATATTTAGAGTTCAACGCTACCAGAATCATGTCTTTTCGGATGGGATATTTGACATACATACTGAATGCTATTATAACATTAACGTTGTATTGAAGCAATATCTCTGTATTATCTCAGAGCCTTTATAATATAAAACGATGGCTTTTCTGCCGTCAAAGAAGTGGTTTCTGTACCTGTGTGATGTTGCTTAATAAATAAAGAATCTGCGTATGCTATTTTGTATGAGTAAGTATATGATGAAAAAACTATATTTTTCAGGAATAGCGTTAGAGGATTATTTCTTAGCCTTGCGGTGAATGCCGTAGTCGATACTAGAAGTGACAATAAGGCTACCAATGGTGCTAAAAGCTGTGAAATCGGAGTTAGACCTTAGAACGGGGCCGGCAGAATAAGTATCACCACTAGATCCTTTGATATTGCCTACACTGGTGATTTCGGCTTAGCGCCAGTGATTGCTTTTTTGCTGTGGTAGTCATAGGCGATGTCGTTTGGACATCTTTGATGGAAGCTTTCTCGAGCGCATCAGATGTGGCGGAGACAGAAGGGAAATGAAAAAACTGGCTAAAATAGCAGAAATGTAAACGATCCTTTGTTTATCTTTAGTAGGTTTCTTTGTTATTGAATTATATATTAGATTGATTATTATTTTAGCGTGAACTTGTAAATTTATTCCTTACTTCTGGTCAGCTTTCTTTTTTAAAGCATTAATTGATAAAAACAATACCTTTAGACTTCTGCGATACATGAGAATGAAAATAAGCAGAATAACAGCTTGGGTAATTAAAGCGATATATCCATCAATAAAGACTAATGCCGACGAAATTAGAACTAATATAATATTGATAATAAATTTTGGTGTAATTTTAATTTTAAGATATTTTTGCGTGTCGAATAAGCGATAGATAAAGACGGTAATATAGCTGATAGTTGTGGCAATAGCGGCACCCCGAACTCCAATGCGAGGAATAAGCATAAAGTTCAAAATAAGGTTAGCAAACGCCCCAATGGAGGCTGAACGTAGATGCCCTTTGCTATCCTTGTTTACATTATATGAGGTAGAGATAAAAGTAGATAATGTTAAGAATACATGCCCAATCATTAGGGTTGGCACATATTCCCAGGCGGTATAATATTCCGCCGATACATAGATCTTGAAGAATTGGCGAACAAAAGTCAGAATTATAATACTTGTACCAGTAAGAATAACTGCGAGTGCGTTAAATACCTTATTTGTGTATTTAGTATTATCTTCAGACTCATTGTTTTTGATGGCGGAAAAAAGCCAGGCCTGCATAAAGACAGATGAAACAGACGAGAGGATGGTTGGAATTTTATAGGAGACGGCATAAATCCCGTTGGCAGACTGGCCAATCATTTCGGTAACCATTACACGATCTAGGAAGTTCATAATCCACCACATAAAGGTAGTAGGTATAAGTACGGCTGAATATTTGATCATCTTATGAAAAAGCGTCTTATCGAAATTTGAACCCTTGAGATTTTGCAACACATTGCTATATTTAATGCCATAGAGTGAGATTATTACATCGGATAAAATATAGGCTAGGAAATATCCAGCTATGCCCATATGGAGTCCAAGCAGGAAGACAAAGTTAAACCCTGCAATCAGAAGAGTATGAAGAATATTACCAAGAGTATATTTTTTCAGCTTCTCTTGTCCTTTCAGTGAGACGAGGAAGATTTGTGAAATACCTCTAGTGATAATATAGAACATAAAGTAGATAGCATAATCTCGATAAGCATCAAATAGATTTAAAATTGGGACAGAGAACGGCGCTAGAACAAGTAGCGGTATTATCATCATACAGGCAATAC
>JAUNIR010000175.1 GCA_030523345.1 Lachnospiraceae bacterium | reverse complement strand
TACATGGACCAATAAATACTACTTTGGCATTCTCATCGTTTTTCTTAATATATTTTGCAAGCATTGCCATCGGCGAAAGGTTACTTGAAACTAAAGGTAACAAGTCTGGGAATGAAGTTTTTATGAATTGAACAAAGGCTGGACAACAGGAACTTGTTAAAAAACCTTTTTCTGCTAATTCTTTTGATTCTTCTTGAGCAACCATATCAGCACCGAGTGCTGTCTCAATTACCGAATAAAAGCCAAGTTCTTTAAGTCCGGAAACAACCTGACCAGTTTTAGCATAAACAAACTGGCTGGAAATTGAAGGTGCAACAATAGCATATACTTTATAATCCTTATTGTTATTACTCTTTTTGATAAGATCGATAGCATTCAAGATAAAGGATTTATCCGTGATAGCACCGAAAGGACATTGATAAACACAGGATCCACAGCTGATACATTTATCGTTATCGATTGCTGCAGAATTATTTTCATTGATGGAAATCGCTTTGACTTTACAAGCAATCTGACAAGGGCGTTTACGGTTTATGATTGCAGAATATGGACATACTTTTGCACATTGCCCACACTCAACACATTTGGTTTTATCAATATGTGCTACATAGTGATGGTCAAAAGATATTGCCCTTCTTTTACAGGCATCTTCACATCTGTGTGCCAGACAGCCACGGCAAGAATCGGTAACTTCATATCCAGCTGCAGGGCATTCATCACAGGCAATATCAATAACTTCAATGACATTGGGATTATCCTTATAACCGCCCATCGCGATTTTAACCCGTTCTTCAAGGATTGCCCGCTCTTTATAAACACAACAACGCATTGTTGGAGTTTTTCCCGGAACAATCATTTTTGGAATGTTCATGACATTTTCTAAAAGTGTATCATTCCAAGCCTGACGAGCCACTTCTCGAAGAACCTGATATTTTAAATGCTGCACCTTGGTATCAAATAATCTGTTTTCCATCTAATGGCCTCCTTAGAAAAAAGTTTGATTCGTTTTTATAATTTCGTAATCAATTAAGAATTTTTATCAGATTATAGTACATTTATAACTATCTTATAATTTTTAGTATGATTCTTTATCAAAAAACACAAAACAAAATCTATTCTTAATTTGACTATAATCTTTATTAAAAAAAATCCTACATTTGTTATTTTATCATTTAAAATGATTTCTTTATTATAAATTATAATTATCGGAAGCTATGTTAATTTCATTTGAATTATTAATATATACCTAACAATAAATCTTTGGAATATTTAAAAAACAATATAACTTCTCATAATAATTTCCGTTTTTGAAAAATAACTAAAATTTATTGATATTTATTAGACTTATTTCTTCTTTTGTATATAAAAGCGGAAATAAGTTTTTAAAATGTTTAGGTTTACTCATATATAGACATTATGAAAATATCAGGACAATGTCCGTTTATTAAAGTTATTTCCGTTTCCTTGTGGTTGATAATAATTAATATTTATTTGAATAAGTTATTAAATGTCTCTAATCCATATACTTTAATGAAGGCATCTTGAGGACATTCACCAGATAGAGAAGGTAGTCTTCTTTGATTAAGTTTCATATTAATCATTTTGATATCTTCTTTAGAGTAATTGTCTATTGATTCTTTCTTAGGGAAAAACATTCTTAATTGTTTATTCATGTTTTCAACATTTCCTTTTTGTGCTGAACAGAATGCATCACAATAAAAGATATGAGTTCTTTCTTCACCTGTACTATATGAGAACTCTAAAGCTTCAAAATTAGAGAATAAAGGATCTCTATCAGTAAGAATATAAGGGAATATTCTTTTGAAATCATTAACACCTAATCTGTCTTCTAATTCATTAAATACCATCATTACATCTTTATATGAGAACTTTTTAAGTTTATATAGAAGTACAAAATGTAGTTCTGTGATTGAAAGTGTTAATATATTAGTACTACTAGTTTTAATAGCTCCTAGAAAGTCCATTTGAGCGTGAAACAATCCAGGATGACTATTTTTATAAACTAGGAAGTCTAGATAGGTACGATTATTTCTAGAAAACTTCGTGTTTTCTTTATAATCGTACTTTTTATTAGCTTTTTTACGCTTCTTATATGTAACTGCATATGGTAGATCCATTCTAGAAGTAGTTAAGTATTTCTTATTGATATATCTATAAACAGTAGAAACTGATATATCAATGTCTTTTAAGGAAGTGACAATATCATATATTGATTTCTTGTCTTTAATACCTTCTTTAACGGCAGTATCTAAAGCTTTTAATTGTTTTTCAGATAATGATATTCCACATCTATTAACTACTAGCTTATTATCTGCTTTGGCTTGTGCAGATTTGGCATAATATTCGTATTTACCATATCCACAAACTGCATATTTATTCTTACAGCCATTACATACATAAGGGAATCTAGATAATTTATTACATTTAGCAGTTAAGTTATTAAATTTCTTTCTATTTCTTTTAAGTTCTTTAGAAACAGTAGTAGGATCTACACCTATAAGTTCAGCTATTTCCTTTAGTTTTAATCTTTTACCTATACCACTAGCTATTACCATTCTTTTATCTAAATTTAAATGTTTACCATTATTAAGTGTCATAATAAAAACACCATCCTTTCTTTTTACTTAATAACCACAAGGAAACATTTGTATTGATTATTTTATTTATTTCTTAGACTAATTTCCACTAATCCCTAATAAACGGAAGTTGAAATGAAAAGTCATATTTTATCACGATATTATTGCATAAGTCTCGGTTTTGTGTTATCATTTGAAAGCGTTAAAAATACGCACAGTCTGTGGAGAGGTAGCGAAGTGGCTAAACGCGGCTGACTGTAAATCAGCTCTCTAC
>JAUNIR010000050.1 GCA_030523345.1 Lachnospiraceae bacterium | reverse complement strand
TGATGACTATCGAAAAGTCAACAAATGGTGTAGGCGGATTGCTTCATTATTTCTATTTACTTGACGAAGCCTCAATTCTTCCATCGCTTATTTTTATGGGTGTTGGTGCGATGACAGACTTCGGTCCACTGATTGCTAACCCTAAGAGTTTCCTTTTAGGAGCAGCAGCTCAGTTTGGTATTTTTATGGCATATTTTGGTGCCATTGCTATGGGCTTTAATGATAAAGCTGCAGCAGCAATTTCAATCATTGGTGGTGCGGATGGTCCTACATCAATCTTCCTTGCAGGTAAGCTTGGACAGACAGCCTTACTTGGACCTATCGCCGTAGCTGCTTATTCGTACATGTCACTTGTACCTATCATTCAGCCACCTATCATGAAGTTATTTACAACTGAGGAACAGAGAAAAATTAAGATGGAACAGCTTCGTCCTGTATCTAAGCTTGAGAGAATTCTTTTCCCTATTATTGTAACTATCGTTGTTTGTATGATTCTTCCTACAACAGCTCCACTTGTTGGTATGCTTATGCTTGGTAACCTTTTCAAGGAGTCAGGAGTAGTTAGACAGCTTACAGAAACAGCTTCAAATGCACTTATGTATATCGTAGTTATTTTACTTGGTACATCAGTAGGTGCAACAACATCAGCTGAAGCATTCCTTAATGCAAGCACACTTAAGATTGTTGTTCTTGGTCTTATTGCTTTCTGTTTTGGTACTGCAGCAGGTGTTTGGTTCGGTCAGATTATGAGAATAGCTACTAAGAACAAGGTTAACCCACTTATTGGTTCGGCCGGAGTTTCAGCTGTTCCTATGGCAGCCAGAGTATCACAGAAGGTTGGTGCAGAAGCAGATCCTACAAACTTCCTTCTCATGCACGCTATGGGCCCTAACGTTGCCGGAGTTATCGGTACAGCCGTAGCCGCTGGTACATTCATGGCCATCTTTGGCGTTTAATATTTAATAATATAAGGAGATATAAAAATGGCAGATATTCAAAAGAAACCAGTTGGCATTATGGAAACTGTTCTTCGTGATGCACATCAGTCTTTGATTGCAACTAGAATGCCTACTGAGAAAATGCTTCCAATTATTGATACAATGGATAAAGTTGGCTACCATGCAGTTGAGTGCTGGGGTGGTGCAACATTCGATGCTTCTCTTCGTTTCTTAAAAGAGGATCCATGGGAGAGACTTCGTAAATTAAGAGATGGATTTAAGAACACAAAGCTTCAGATGCTTTTCAGAGGTCAGAATATCCTCGGATATAGACCATATGCTGATGATGTAGTATATGCTTTCGTTGAAAAATCTATCGCTAACGGTATTGATGTAATCAGAATTTTCGACTGTCTTAATGATGTACGTAACCTTCAGGCAGCCGTTGATGCTACAAATAAGATCAAAGCTCAGGAAGGAAGAGGAGAATCTCAGATCGCTCTTTCATATACACTTGGTGATGCTTACACAATGGAATATTGGGCAGACATGGCTAAGAAAATCGAAGAGATGGGTGCAGATTCAATTTGTATCAAGGATATGGCTGGACTTCTTCTTCCATATAAGGCTGAAGAGCTTGTTAAGACTCTTAAGGAATCTACAAAGCTTCCAATTCAGTTACATACACACTACACATCAGGTGTTGCTTCAATGACATTACTTAAGGCTGTTGAAGCTGGTGTAGACGTAATTGACTGTGCTATTTCACCATTCGCTCTTGGTACATCACAGCCAGCTACAGAAGTTATGGTTGAGACATTTAAGGGTACTCCATATGACACAGGATATGATCAGAATGTTCTTGCAGAAATTGCTGATTACTTCCGTCCATATAGAGAGGAGTGCATTGAGTCGGGACTTATGAATACAAAGGTTCTTGGTGTTAACATTAATACACTTAGATATCAGGTTCCTGGTGGTATGCTTTCTAACATGGTATCACAGCTTAAAGAGCAGGGTGCTGAAGATAAGTATCAGGACGTTCTTGAGGAAATCCCAAGAGTTCGTAAAGATTGTGGTGAGCCACCTCTTGTTACACCTTCATCACAGATTGTTGGTACACAGGCAGTATTTAATGTGCTTATGGGTGAAAGATACAAGATGGCTACAGGTGAGTTCAAGGATCTTCTTCGTGGTAACTATGGTCAGACAGTAAAGCCTATGAGTGAAGAAGTTATCGCAAAGGTTATTCCAGGCGAAACAAGATCAACAGCTCGTTCAGCTGAAGCTACAGGTCATACAGAACCAGAACTTGCAGGTATTGAAGCAGAAATGAAGCAGTGGAAACAGCAGGATGAAGATGTACTTTCATATGCATTATTCCCACAGGTTGCTACAGATTTCTTCAAGTATCGTCAGGCACAGCAGGAAACTGTTGATGTTACAAAGGCAGATGCAGCTAATGGAGCATATCCTGTATAATAATTAAGTTAAAGCTATAACCCGGAGGAAAAATCCTTCGGGTTATTTTTTTGTATATATTTTGAGTTTTACTATATTAATTTAATCTATACAAAATGTAGTATATTTTAAATTCTTTATTCAAATAAATTGTATATTTTACGATAACGTGTGTTATAATGATTATGTTGCTTCGATTTTTACAGGGTAAGGAGACAAAAATGGCAAGAAAAGAAAGCGTAACAAAGAAAATAATAAGCGATGGTGCATTTGAATTATTAAGAGATCAGGGAATAGAAATGCTTACAGCTAGAAAGCTTGCAAGTTATATCGGATGTTCTACACAGCCAATTTTCAGAGTTTATAATGGCATGGAAGAACTCTTGAGCGAGATGTTTAATAAAGCATCAGAATATTATGAAAATTATTGTGTAAATTTTGAACGTACTAGTCCAATGCCATTTGTTGATTTGGCCCTTTGTTATATTAATTTTGCAAAGGATGAACCAAATTTATTTAAACTTTTATTTATGACAAAGCAGGATGAAGACATAACAATGTATAACCTTCTAAATGGCAAGGAAGGCGGATTTGTAATTAAAGAACTTCGTCGTATTCCTAATTTAGATATGAATAATGCTGAAATTATATTTATGAAGGTTTTTGTATTTATGCATGGAATGGCATGTATGGTTACAAATGGTGAATTTGATTTGTCTGATGGCGAAACAGAGGAGATGCTTAAGTCAGTTATAGCTCAGTTTATATCATGAATACATGTGTAGTTGGCGGAGGAGCCGCTGGAATGATGGCTGCGGTATTTGCAGCGCGTTGTGGAGACGAAGTTACATTAATAGAAAAAAACGAAAAGCTTGGGAAGAAAGTTTATATCACGGGAAAAGGTAGATGCAACCTTACTAATGACTGTGATGATGAAGTTTTTTTTGATAGCGTCATTACAAATCCTAAGTTTTTGTATAGTGCATATTATAGTTTTCCGTCTTCTCAGGTTATGTCTTTCTTTGAAGAACTTGGTTTAAAGATAAAGACCGAAAGGGGAAATAGAGTTTTCCCACAGTCGGATCATTCGTCGGATGTTATAGGTGCTTTAAAGAGAGAATTAAATAGGCTTTCTGTAGATATAAAACTCAACACCAAGGTTTTATCGATAAATGTAAATGATTGTGGTGAGTGTGTAGGAGTAACTACTAAGAGTGGGGATATTAAGGCTGATAAAGTTATTCTTGCTACGGGAGGAAAGAGCTATAAAGCCTGTGGAGCAGATGGAGATAGCTGGAGATTTGCTGAGGCATTGGGAATTGATACTAAGCCGGCAGAACCTTCTTTAGTACCTTTTGTAACAAAAGAAGACTTTGTTATTGATTTGCAGGGACTTTCTCTTAAAAATGTTTCTATAAAGTTATGTGATGATAATAAAACAATATATGATGGCTTTGGAGAAATGCTTTTCACTCATTTTGGAGTGAGCGGACCATTGATTCTAACTGCGAGTACACATGTTAGGGAAAAACAATACCAAAAAGGTTTGAAGCTCCTCATAGATTTGAAGCCTGCAATGAGTGAAAAAGAATTAGACGAAAGAGTGCTTAGGGATTTCAAAGCATATAGCAATAAACAGTTTATTAATGCACTTTCAGACTTGCTTCCATCTAAAATGATTCCTGTGGTTGTTGATTTATCAGGGATTGATAGCAGAAAAATAGTTAACGTCATAACAAAGGAAGAAAGGCTAAAGCTTGTTCACTTACTTAAAAATCTTGAGTTAACAGTTGTTGGAAACCGAGGCTTTGATGAAGCTATTATTACAAGAGGTGGTATCAGTACTAAAGAAATAAACCCAAGTACGATGGAGTCTAAAAAATATAAAGGGCTTTATTTTGCTGGTGAAATGATAGATGTAGATGCTCTTACGGGAGGATTCAATTTACAAATTGCATGGTCGAGCGCTTATTTGGCAGCTCAGAATTATTAATACATGGAGGAATGGAAATGGGAAATATCGCAATTGATGGACCTGCAGGGGCAGGAAAAAGCACTATAGCTAAGATTGTGGCTAAGAAGAAAGGCTATATTTATGTTGATACGGGTGCTATGTATCGTGCAATGGCTTTATACATGATTAGAGAAGGTATAGAGGCTACGGAAACAGATAAAATAGAGAGCGCATGTGATAAAGCTGATATCTCCATAAAATATGAGAATGATGAGCAGGTTGTAACTTTAAATGGTGAGAACGTCAATGGCCTCATTAGAACAGAGGAAGTATCCAATATGGCATCGGCAACATCTGTAAATGGTAAAGTAAGAGAGAAATTAGTTGCTTTACAGCAGAAGCTTGCAAAAGAAACAGATGTAGTAATGGATGGAAGAGATATTGGAACTGTTGTTTTACCAGATGCTCCATGCAAGATTTATTTAACTGCAAGTGATGATGTGAGAGCAAAAAGAAGATTTGATGAGCTTACAGCAAAGGGTGTTGAATGCGATTTGAATGAAATAAAGAAAGATATTATAGAGAGAGACTGTAGGGATATGAATAGAGCAATTTCACCTTTAAAGAGGGCAGAAGATGCGGTTTTCCTTGATTCTTCGAACCTTACAGTTGACGAAGTGGTTAATAAAATTATTGAAATTGCAGGGTAATTTATGGAAGTAAATGTTGCAAAGTCTGCTGGATTTTGTTTTGGTGTAAAAAGAGCAGTGGATACTGTTTATAACGAAATACAAAATTCTGACAATATCTATACGTATGGCCCAATAATTCATAATGAGGAGGTTGTCGCTGATCTTGAGAAGAAAGGTGTAAAAGTGATATCAGAGGGTGAAAACCCATCAGAATTTCCTAAAGGAACTGTTATCATAAGGTCTCATGGCGTAGGAAAAAAAATATATGATGATCTTGAAAACTGTGGCCACAAAATAGTTGATGCGACATGCCCTTTTGTTAAGAAAATCCATAATATTGTTAAAGAGCAAAGTGAAAATGATGTTCAGGTAATTGTCATTGGTAATAGAAATCACCCTGAGGTTGTTGGGATTATTGGGTGGTGTGATGAGAAAAAGCCTGCAATAATAGTGGAAAATTCTGAAGAAGCAGAAAAATTCTCGATATCAAAAGATGAAAAGTTATGTATTGTATCCCAGACTACGTTCAACTTAAATAAATTTAACGAATTAGTTGAAATTTTCAAGAAAAAAGGATATTATACTTATGTTGGCAATACTATATGTAATGCTACGGAAGTGCGTCAAAGTGAGGCTAAAAGTATAGCGGAAAGCTCTGATGCAGTTATTGTTATTGGCGGGTTATCCAGTTCCAATACACAAAAATTATATGAGATATGCAGGCGTGAATGTGATAACACGCAATATATACAGACACTTAACGATTTAGATGTTGATTCGCTTCGTGATGTTAAGAGAGTAGGTATTACTGCAGGGGCATCAACCCCAAATAATATTATTGAGGAGGTTCAAAATTATGTCAGAATTAACTTTTGAACAAATGCTAAACGAATCATTTAAAACAATACGTACAGGAGAGATCGTTGAAGGTAAAGTCATTGACGTAAAGCCAGACCAGATAATTCTTAACATCGGTTATAAGGCAGACGGTATAGTGTCTAGAGATGATTATTCAAATCAGCCTGGACTTGATCTTACTACAGCAGTTAATGTTGGTGATTCACTTGAAGTAAAAGTACTTCAGATTAATGATGGAGAAGGACTTGTTCGTCTTTCACACAAGAGCGTTGCTATGGATAAGGGCAATGAGAAGATTAAGGAAGCTTTCGAGAACAAGACTGTATTAACAGGACCAGTAGTAAAGATTTTAGCAGGTGGTTTATCAGTATCAGTAGAAGGAAGCTTAGTATTCATCCCAGCTTCACTTGTATCTGATACATTTGAGAAGGACCTTACAAAGTATTTAGGTCAGGAAGTTGAGTTTGTTATTATTGAATACACACCTTCACCAAGAAGAAGCCGTATTATCGGTGATAGAAAGCAGCTTTTAGTTTCTAAGAAGGTTGAGCTTGCTGAGAAGTTATTCTCAAGCATTGGAGTTGGTGATGTTGTTGAAGGTACAGTTAAGAACGTTACAGACTTTGGTGTATTTATTGATCTTGGTGGAGCAGATGGTCTCCTTCATATCTCAGAAATGAGCTGGGGACATGTTGAAAATCCTAGAAAGTTATTTGCACCTGAGCAGAAGGTTAAAGTTCTTATTAAGGAAATTAATGGTTCTAAGATTGCTCTTTCAATGAGATTCGATGATGAAAACCCATGGGTTGGAGCAGAAGAGAAGTTTGCAGTTGGTAATGTAGTGACAGGTAAGGTTGCTAGAATGACAGATTTTGGTGCATTCATTGAACTTGAGCCAGGAATTGATGCGTTACTTCATGTTTCTCAGATTTCTAAGGATCATATTGAAAAGCCTTCAGATGTTCTTAAGAATGGTGAAGAAGTTACAGCTAAGATTGTTGATTTCAACATTGATACAAAGAAGATTTCTCTTTCTGTAAAAGCTCTTACAGAGCCAGAAGATGCTGAGGCTGAAGAAGTTACAGAAGAAACAGCTGAAGCTACAGAAGAATAAATAATAAGAAAGAAGATTTTTTGTATGGATTACGAAGGATTTAAAGGTGCTGTATTTAAGCTTACAAGTATTGATTTGAACGCTTATAAAGAACAGCAGATGAAGCGTAGAATCGACACACTTATATCAAGACATAAGATTTCTGGATATGAAGATTTTGTTAAGGCGCTTAAGGATGATAAAGAGCTCTTTGAAGAGTTTGTCAGTTATCTTACAATTAATGTTTCGGAGTTCTATAGAAATCCTGATCAGTGGGAATTAATGGACAAACAGTTCATTCCAGAACTCATTAATAAGTTTGGTAAAAACTTAAAGATATGGAGTGCAGCTTGTTCGACAGGTGATGAACCATATTCATTGGTTATGGCGTTGTCGAGACATATTCCACTTAATCAGATTAAGATCATTGCTACAGATATTGATAAGCAGATAATTGCTCAGGCAAAGGTTGGCATATATAATGAAAAATCTTTGGCTGGAGTTCCGAAGGATCTTCGTGATAAGTATTTTACAAAGATTGGAAACTCTTATCAGATTAGTAATGAAATAAAGTCAAGAGTTGAGTTTAAACAACATAATTTAATAAAGGATCCATATCCTGATAAATGTGATTTTATCGTATGCAGAAATGTTCTTATTTACTTCACAGAAGAAGCTAAGGATGACGTATTCAAGAAATTCTGTGCATCACTTAAAACAGGCGGATATCTGTTTATAGGAAGTACAGAACAGATTATGAACCACAAAGATATGGGATATGAGCGAAAGAACTCATTCTACTATGAAAGAGTAATATAAAATAAAACCCAGGAGTTTCCTGGGTTTTATTTTTTTATAATTTTATTTAATAAAAATAATTTAGCCAATATTTATATAAATAAATATTGATAGATACTATTTAAATACATGGATTTTTGTTCATCAGACATATTTATAAAGTCCTCTGTTCGAATGAAAGTGTTTTTGGACTTAAAGCCATCTTTAAACAATCTAACTGAAAAACATTCATCATCTGTACCGAAAAAAGGAATAAATGAGGTACTAAGTTTAATCTTACATGTTTCTTTAGTGGCATTCATTTTGTTTTCTTTTAAAACGCCACCTGCCATAGTTTTTAATATGCAAATATCTTCGTATGGCAAATAATAATAATCTTTGTAATTATCAATATAGTAGTATAAAGTACCTTCGAATATAGGTATTCTAATTGAGATGTCACCGTTTGAACTAAATGACATTAATAACGAACCATATTCTGATGATTTAAATGTATTGAATCCCTTAGTAATATTATTCAAATTATGTAAACCATGAATTATATATTCTTTTTTTAATATATTGTTGTAATCGGTATACTCGTTTATTTCGACATGGTAAAAGTTTACTGTAAGGTTATTAAGGGATGTATAATCAAGCATCTTTGTTAAATAATGCATGTTTTTTACGTCTTCTTTGTTGTGGAGCAGCAATAAAGACAGTAATTCATTATCATTAGCTACTTCGTATTGTTTGTATACTTTTATTAATTCTCCTCCATTATATTTATCCTCTCGTTTGATGCCTAAAAATTGTTCTATTGTTTTTTGGGTTAAATCATTAAGGGACAATATTTTTCTAAGTGGTTTGATATATGTATATATATCAATAGACGATAACTCTGGCATTATGAGATTGTATTTATTAAGCCTTTCTTTAGTAAAAGGAATGTCAAAAGATTTTCCGTTATAATTAACAAGGGTTGCGAAAGAAGAGGAATAACTAATAAATTCCTTAAGAATCAATAATTCTTCGGTTTCGCTATCCGCGATCCATTGGATTATTTTTAAACCTTTGTCGATGTAGTGACCTATTCCAATAAGATATATATGGTTTTTGCTTCTTGAAAGACCAGTAGTTTCTATATCAAAAAAGAGAATGTCATCTTTACATGTAAGATTAGTTAAATTGTCTAAAGGCTCAAGGCCATCATATATGTATTCGAAAGTTTTCATATTTACATTTTACCACATAATAAAAGTATATTTCATTGAAGATTGAGCATGGTTTTGATACAATATATTTGGTGAAATTGTATGTAAAAATACAAGTATATGGGTTACATTTTACATTGGTTTCATAATAATTTGCATTATGGAGTGAATATATGGCGAAGCTTACATTTAAGGGCGGAATTCATCCTTATGACGGAAAGGATTTATCAAAAAATAAGCCTATAGTTGATGCGGATGCTACAGACATAATGGTATATCCATTGTCGCAGCATATAGGTGCACCGGCTAAACCAATTGTATCCGTTGGAGAAAGAGTATTAGGAAACCAGAAAATTGCAGAAGCTGATGGATTTGTTTCATCACCTATATATGCATCTGTTTCTGGTACTGTAAAGGCTATTGAACCTAGACGTGTTGTCACAGGTGCAAAGGCTATGAGTATTGTTATTGAAAATGATCACATGTATGAGATTGCGCCACCAATTCCGGTTCAGCCTATTGCAGCTATGACTCAAGAAGAAGTTATAGGTCTTGTGAAGGAAGCAGGAATTATTGGAATGGGTGGAGCTGGATTCCCTACACACGTTAAATTATCACCAAAGAATCCAGATCAGATACATTACATAATAGCTAACTGTGCGGAGTGTGAACCATATCTTACATCTGATTACAGACGTATGATTGAGGAACCTGAAAAGCTTGTTAGTGGACTTAAAATAATGATCAGCTTATTTAAGCATGCAAAGGGTATACTTGCAGTAGAAGATAATAAGCCAGATGCAATCAAGCTTTTAAAGGAACTTACAATAGATGAACCTAGAATTGAGGTAAAAGCGCTCAAGACAAAATACCCACAAGGTTCTGAAAGACAGCTTATTTATGCAACAACAGGTAGAGCTATTAATTCAACTATGCTTCCGGCTGACGCAGGCTGTATAGTCGATAATGTTGATACAATTGTTGCCATATATCATGCTGTAATAGAGGGAAAACCTTTAACTGAGAGAATCGTTACAGTAACTGGTGATGCCATAAGATTCCCACAAAATTACAGGGTAAAATGTGGTACATTATATTCTTCACTTATTGAAGCTGCAGGAGGATTTAAAGATGCATATCCTGAAAAAATCATTTCAGGTGGTCCTATGATGGGACGTGCATTATTTGATTTAGACGTTCCTACAACAAAAGCTTCATCAGCTTTACTTTGTTTAAAAAAGGACGAGGTTAAAGCTTCAAAGCCAAGTAATTGTATCAATTGTGGTATGTGCGTACAGGTTTGTCCATCAAGACTTATTCCTTCACGTCTTGCAGATTTTGCAGAGCATCTTGATAAGGAAAAATTTGAAAAATATAACGGTCTTGAATGTGTGGAATGTGGAAGTTGTAGCTACATATGTCCAGCAAAAAGACAGCTTGTTCAGTCTATAGGAACTGTTAGAAAACAGGTTCTTGCAGACAAGAGAAATAAAAAATAAGAGAGGTGTTTATTGTGAACGAAAATATTAATGTTTCTGCATCACCACATATTAGAAATAAATTAAATACAAGTATGATTATGTTCATGGTAATCATTGCGCTACTTCCAGCTACATTATTTGGAATATATAATTTTGGAATCAGAGCGGCTCTTATTGTATTTGTATGTATTGTTGGTGCAGTAGCTTCTGAATTTATTTATGAGAAATTAATGAAACTTCCGGTTACAATTGGTGATTTAAGTGCTGTTGTTACAGGCCTTTTACTTGCACTTAATTTGCCATCATCTATTCCATGGTGGATAGCACTACTTGGAAGTGTATTTGCTATTATTATTGTTAAAATGTTATTTGGTGGCATTGGACAGAACTTTATGAATCCAGCTCTAGGAGCAAGATGCTTTCTTCTTATTTGTTTTACTGCAAGAATGACAAATTTCACATATGACGGAGTATCAACAGCAACGCCACTTGCGGTTTTAAAAAGCGGCGGAAGTGTAAATGCTTGGGATATGCTTACAGGATTCATTCCAGGTACTATTGGTGAGACAAGTGTTATAGCAATACTAATTGGAGCAATTATATTATTTATATTTGGAATAATAGATGGGAAGATTCCATTTGCTTATATTATTACATTTGTTTTGTTTTTAATTCTTTTTGCAGATCAAGGAAGAGATCCTTACTACCTTACATGTCAGCTATGTGGAGGTGGCCTTATGTTAGGAGCTTTCTTTATGGCAACGGATTATGCAACATCACCTATCACAGATTCGGGTAAAATTCTATATGGTATTTGTCTTGGAATAATGACAGGTATATTTAGAGTATTTTCATCAAGTGCAGAAGGTGTTAGTTATGCGATTATTTTCTGCAACTTATTAGTTCCACTTATTGAAAATATCACCTTACCTAAGTGTTTTGGAAAGGGAGGTGAAGCATAATGAAAACAGCGAAAAATGTTATAGTATTAACTATTATTACTGTTTTGGCAGGCTTCCTTCTAGGATATGTATATGATATTACTAAAGGGCCTATTGCTGATGCTACAGAAAAGGCAAAGCAGCAAGCGTACAGAAGTGTATTCTCTAGCGCAGATAAGTTTGAAGAAATAAAAGGATTTGATGCGGATATTGCAACGAATGGTGTGAGTAGCGCAGGAATTAAGGGTGTATCTATAGATGAAGCTTTGGAAGCAAAAGATTCGTCGGGTAGCGTATTAGGTTATGTTATTACAGTTACTTCTTCAGAAGGCTATGGCGGGGATGTAAAGCTTTCTATGGGTATTGCTAATGATGGAACATTGAACGGTATTGAATTTTTATCACTAAGTGAGACTGCTGGATTGGGAATGAACGCTGATACAGTTGAGTTTAAATCACAGTTTAGTGGCCTTAATGCAAAGCAGATAAGTTATACAAAAACTGGTAAGCAGAATGATTATGAAATCGATGCTATTTCTGGTGCGACAATTACAACAAGTGCTGTTACTAATGCGGTTAATGCCGGACTTTCATATTTCAGCGCGATAGCAGGAGGTGAAAGCAATGAGTAAAAATAATCCTATTAAAGCATTAGTTAATGGTCTTATTACAGAAAACCCTACATTTGTTTTAATGCTTGGAATGTGTCCTACGCTTGCCGTTACAACATCGGCAATTAATGGATTGGGTATGGGCCTTACTACAACAGCGGTACTTGTACTTTCGAATCTTATGATTTCATTACTCCGTAAGGTTATTCCTGATGGGGTTAGAATTCCTGCATTTATTGTAGTAATTGCAACTTTTGTTACTGTAATTCAACTATTATTACAGGGATACATTCCTTCGTTATATGAATCGCTTGGAATTTATATTCCTTTAATAGTTGTTAACTGTATCATACTTGGAAGAGCTGAAGCATTTGCTTCAAAAAATAATGCTTTTCTTTCAATATTTGATGGTATAGGTATGGGACTTGGATTCACAATAGGACTTACACTTATTGGAATTGTAAGAGAACTTCTCGGAACAGGTTGTGTGTTCTCAGTTAGAGTATTACCACAGGCTTATGAACCATTAACAATCTTCATTCTTGCTCCAGGTGCTTTCTTTGTACTAGCATTTCTTACTGCATTACTTAATAAGATTAAAATGAAACAAGGCAAGCCTACTGGAAAAACAGGTAACTGTGACAGCCTTTGTGAACATTGCTCAGTAGAGGGGTGTTCAGGTAGAAGCATAAGTGTAGAGGTTACAGGAGGTGACAAATAATGGGTAATTTATTAGCAATTGCGATTGGATCAGCCTTCATTAGTAACGTTGTTCTTAGCCAGTTCCTTGGAATATGCCCTTTCCTTGGTGTATCAAAAAAAGTTAAGACAGCAGTTGGAATGGGCAGTGCGGTAGTGTTTGTAATTACACTTGCATCACTTGTAGCATCTGTAATATATAAGTTTATTCTTGTACCACTTGATATTACATATTTACAGACTATTGTATTTATTTTAGTTATTGCTGCACTTGTACAGTTTGTTGAAATGTTTCTTAAGAAAAGTATGCAGTCATTGTATCAGGCGCTAGGTGTGTATCTTCCTCTTATTACAACGAACTGTGCTGTACTTGGTGTCGCTCTTACAAATGTTCAAAAATCATATGGAATACTTGAAAGTGTGGTTAATGGATTTGCAACAGCAGTTGGATTTTTGGTATCGATTACAATTCTTGCTGGCCTTAGAGAAAAGATGGAATACAATAATATTCCAAAGGCATTTAGAGGTATGCCACATGTTCTATTAACAGCGGGACTTATGGCAATTGCATTTTTTGGTTTTTCAGGACTAAAGTAGGAGAGACAAGATATGAACACGATGGGAATTATTATTGCAATCGCTACAGTTGGCGGAGTAGGATTGCTAATCAGTATATTTTTAAGTGTATTTGGTAATATTTTTAAAGTTGAAGTAGATGAAAAAGAACAGGCGGTTTTATCTGAACTACCTGGAAACAACTGTGGTGGATGTGGATATGCGGGATGTGCAAATCTTGCAGAAGCTATTGCTAAAGGCGAAGCCCCAGTTAATGCGTGCCCTGTTGGTGGTGTACCAGTGGCAGAAAAGATAGCTGCAATCATGGGACTTGATGCAGGTGCCGGAAAAAAGATGGTAGCATATATTAAATGTGCGGGCACATGCGAAAAAGCCAAAACAAATTATGACTATACAGGATTAAACGATTGTATTATGGCGGCATCGGTTCCAGGAGCAGGACCAAAGACATGTGATTATGGCTGTATGGGTATGGGTTCATGTGTAAAGGCTTGTCAGTTCGGAGCTATTAACATTATTGACGGTATAGCAGTAGTAGATAAAGAAAAATGTACGTCATGTGGTATGTGTGTAAAAACATGCCCAAATAAACTTATTGAACTTATTCCATATGATTCAAAGGTTGTGGTAAGTTGTAATTCGAAAGACAAAGGACCACAGGTTATGAAAGCTTGTTCTACAGGTTGTATAGGATGCGGAATATGTGCTAAGAATTGTGAAGTGGGTGCAATTACAGTAACAGATTCGCTTGCTCATATTGATCAGGATAAGTGTGTGGGATGTGGCGTATGTCAGGAAAAATGTCCTAAAAAGGTAATATTAAATGCTTAATCGTAATGATGATCAAAACGAAGCTAAAAGGATGGTTTTATTTTGTATAGCGGCAGCATCGATGGTGTTGCTGCTATTTCTTGTCGCTCTATATTCACATGATTCTAAAAACACATCAAAGCATGTAGCGAAGAAAGAAAACCAAATAAAAAATGAGGAGCCTGAAATAGAAATAGGCAAATCCAATATTGTTTCTTCAGACTTGGATTTTTGGGATATGTATGATAAGAGAAAAACATACGTAGATGATGCGTATGAGGATGATTTCGATGATACGCCCGTAAGAAATACTACAAAATTAAATAGTAGTATTAAGGAACGAAAATCTTCCAGTTCATCTTCATCCTTAGATGATTTAGATGGAAATGATTCTATGTATACATCTAAAACAAAGGATGAATCTGATTTAGATGACGACAAGCATATTAAAGTTATAGGGGCAGATGGAATGCCCGCCTTTTATGAAATTCTTGATACTGTAAAAAAGAATAAGTATGTATTCAATAATAATCTTATATATGACAATGGTCTTTTGAAATATTCATCTTCAGATATTAAGAGTTTGGAGGGAATAGATATATCAAGCTACCAAGGGAATATCGATTTTACTAAGGTTAAGGATGCAGGAATTGATTTTGTAATAATTAAGGTTGCATCTCGAGGATATGAATCAGGGCAAATAAATATTGATAATAGATTTGTTGATTATGCAAATGGGGCAGTAGCTGCAGGCTTGCCAATAGGGGTATATATATCTTCTCAGGCGATTACAGACGTAGAAGCAGTTGAGGAAGCAAATTATGCTGTGGCAGCTTCTAATGGTTATGACATTAGATACCCTGTCGTAATAGACTTAACCAATGCAACAAGTGGAAAATCTAGAACAGACAGATTAACTAGCTCTGAGCGAAGTGATATAGTTAAAAAGTTTTGCGAAACAGTAGAAGTGTATGGTAGAAAACCAGCGATTCGTGCAAGCAAAGATTTTCTTATAACCAAACTCGATTTGGAAAAATTGAAAGGTTATGATATATGGCTTGAAGACGAGGCGGCGTTGCCAGATTATATTAAAATGCTTTATGTTAAGGATAATGATTTGGAAGACGAAGATAGTTTATCATCAGATTCAAGCTCTAATTCAAATTTAAAGTCAAGTTCATCCTCGAGCTCGGATTCTTCTTCGCGTTCTAGTAGTCAAACTAATAAGATTAGTTCGTCTGCATATAATAAAGATGAATCCGATGAGCAATTTGACTATATAGGAACGAATTATCCGTATGATTTTACTATGTGGCAATATTCGGAAAAAGGTACTATTAATGGCATTGAAGGCAGTGTCAATATGAACATTAGCTTTGTAAATTATGCTGAAAGATAGAGGGTCAAATTTGTAGATATTTGCGCCATATCATTGTTTGACAATGATATGGTGTTTTGTTATATTATTAGATGAAATATTCTTTTCGAAATTAAGGGGTCGGGGAGATAAGGGAGATTTTATGAGTTCGATGTTAAGTCGCACACTCATGGTAATGCGTTCGTTGTCACTTAAGACGCATACATTTACCTTATGTGTGGTAGCCGGCACCCTTCTTTTATGTATGGGTTTCTTCAAAGAACCGAATATCGATGTATCACATACAACTACTAGTATACAGAAAGAAATGGAGAATGCTTCGGCTTCTAATTTAACAATCTGTATAGAAGTAGCTTCTTTGTCTGTTAATTCCGATTACAAAAATGAAGTACTTGAAATAAATGAGTTGACACTAGATGATAAGAAAGAATCAGAAGATGAAGGTGTTAACGTATCATTTGAAGATTATCTTGAATTTGCCAGACTTATAGAGGCAGAGGCAAGTACTGAGGATATTATTGGGAAGACATATGTAGCTGATGTTGTAATTAATAGGGTTGTTAGTGATATCTTCCCTGATAGCATATCAGAAGTAATTAATGATCCAGGTCAGTTTGACCCAGTGAATAATAAATATATTAAGTATGCCATACCAACCCATGAATCAAAAGAGGCAGTAATGAACGCCTTAAATGATTCAAAAGGTGCAAAAGGAGCCCTATATTTCCAAAAAAGTAAGGCAACGGAATGGGGAGATAAAGAGTACCTTTTTAGATATGGTAATCATTCATTCTATAGATGAGTTTGCTAACGCGCGGATTTTGTCAGAAATATCTACCGTAAGGTAAATACGAGCATAATCCTTAGGAGCAAGCCCGTCTATTATATTTTGACGGAAAGTCCTATCTTTAAGAACTGGTTTTAACATATCACATGCTTTATTGTATGCAATAGCAGCTTCGACTTCTGTATCATATGTTCCTATGATGAAGTTTCCATTTATTAATATTATAGCTTTATATTTGGTCCCGGATTTCGTCTCTTTTTTATGAACTCCAACATATTTATTGATTACTTCGATATTTGCATATCTGAAGTCATATGGATCATTGTTTTTAAATTTATAATCACGACCGACAACAGCATGTGAATGAATACCATACCTTGTCATAAGGTTAATTTGCATTCCATAATCCGCTACGAATAAATGGGAGCCTCTTTTGGCAATTTTATGTGATGCGTAATAAAACAAATCCTCAATATCAAAGGTGTATACATGATCTGGAGAATAAAAATACAAAAAGAAACGTTTACAGATGTATATAGGATTTTTAATGTAAATATTGTTATCGCGGAAATTTATAATCGAAATGAATTTGTTAAATTTGATAGTCTTATCCCTTGCAAATTCGTCCAATATTTCGGCAGAAGATAGCTCAGAATATTTAATATCACTTTCTAATAGTTCCTTGGCGCGATTATAAGCTCTATTAGCAGCTAATTCTGTGTTATAGCTACCAAGACTAATATGTTTGTTCTTAAATGTTACAGAACTTCTATAATAAATAGTACCATCTTTTTTTTCTGCTTTAAAAACCCCTGACATTGACATTGCAATTTACCCCTCTTTAGTCACTTTAATCTCATATGTGACAAAAATACACCTTCACATATTTGCATTATAATCATATCATATATTTTGTGATTGTGAAATAAAAAAATACTAAATATTGTTATGCCCATATTTAAGGCATTTACAGCACTTTTAGCAAAAAAACACTAAAAACAGAGGTTGACTGAAACTATTTAAAGTATTATATTTAATAAGCACCACAAAATATTGTGGGTATTCTAAAAACTATTCACAAAATGTACGCATATAGTGGACACGGGGGGATTAAACATGTCTAGCGAAATACCAAACAGCGAAGAAGTAAAGGATTATTCTGCAATTTATAAGCCAGATAGAGAAGTCTGGATGATTAAAAAAGATGGTACAAGAGAAGCCTTCAATATTCAGAAGGTTATTAATGCTGTTGGGAAAAGTGCATATCGTGCGCTTACTAAATTTACAGATAAAGAAAAAGAATATATTTGTCAGAATGTAATTAACAGGATTAATGATCTTGAAGTGGATGAGATTCCTATTCCTCTTATGCACAATATTGTTGAGTCGGCATTAGAAGACGTTAAGCCTATTGTAGCAAAGTCATATAGAGACTATCGTAACTATAAGCAGGACTTTGTACGTATGCTCGATGATGTATATAAGAAGAGCCAGTCTATTATGTATGTCGGAGATAAGGAGAATGCGAATACAGACTCAGCACTTGTTTCTACAAAGAGAAGTCTTATTTTTAATCAGTTAAATAAGGAACTATATCAAAAGTTTTTCATGACGACAGAAGAGATTCAGGCTTGTCGTGATGGATATATTTATGTACATGATATGTCTGCAAGAAGAGATACAATGAACTGTTGTCTTTTTGATGTTGCAAATGTCTTAAAGGGTGGATTTGAAATGGGTAATATTTGGTATAACGAGCCAAAAGCCCTTGATACAGCCTTTGATGTTATTGGCGACATCGTATTATCAGCTGCTTCACAGCAGTATGGCGGATTTACAGTGCCTAGCGTTGATTACATATTGGAGCCATATGCAGAGAAGTCATATGCAAAATATATTAAGAAATATTTAGATCTTGGAATTGAGCAGGAAAAGG
>JAUNIR010000174.1 GCA_030523345.1 Lachnospiraceae bacterium | reverse complement strand
ATAAAGCCAGAAATTCTATCCTCATTTTCTAAATCAAAGCAGATATTGGCAGAATATTTATATTGTTTTCTTTTTGAAATTAACTCTGAATAATTCATTAATATTTCCTAACCTTTAAAATATTTTTTTAACAAAGCATTATAATTACATCCATTAAACTCTAAATAACGATTCCCAAAGTTATTATTTAATCCAATATAGCCCTTGTTTTCAGCCTCAAGAAGCATATCAATCAAGTCAGAATAGCGAATGTTATAATACTTTCCTATCTGCTTTTTTTCTTCCATTAGATAATCTATACTTACTTGCTTTCCTGATGCACTATCAGTTTCATTATCCTTTGCAATAGAATAAATAAGCAATTCAATTGGAATTTCCCTAGAAGTCATATGTGTTTTTACTATTCTTTTAGTTTCATCCACAGTTAAAACTCTTAATGGCGCCAAAAATGGATATGTATCTTCATCCATAATGGTTTTTATATCAAATGTTTTTTCTCCTATATACGTGTTTTTCACACAATTAAACTCTTTGTCTACTGCATCTTTTTTGATTTTCATGCCATTTACAGCTAAGTAAGAATGCAGACCATCTGCAAATTCTTCTTTGCTAATTGAAATACCATTCCATTCATTAAATAACCAATACCAAGCCGTAGCATCATCTATATTCAATGCCATATTTCTATGTAGCAAAAGCAACGTGCCTAATCGTTGAAAATATGGATCTTTTTTTTCTATTAGCTTAAATAATTCTGTTGGAACTTTTTTTATTCCATCCTGAGATTTAACTTCCGTTGTTAATCCAACCACATCGGCCCAATATCTCAACGCCTTAATCATTATTCTTCCCAGGCCTATATTATCTATAGCTATTTGTTCATTACTTGGTGAGAAAATTAGATCATCTTCATTCACAGCATTAATAATTTTAGTTCCCCAGCCACTTCTTAAGTAAAAACTTCCATGTTTATTTATAACCATATTATTTCTTTCCTTCCTCTTTTTCGAAGCTCATGATATCTCCTATATTGCAATCCATGTAATCACATATTTTCTGCAATACTTCCATAGAAACAGTTTCCCCTTTTCCCATTTTTGCTATGGTGGCAGAACTAATTCCTAATTTCTCCGTGAGGTCTTTCTTATACATATTTTTATCAATCAATAACTTCCATAAACCGTTGTAAGAAATAGCCATATCTTTGTAATACCTTTCTAAATTTCATAAACAAGTTAGAGCCTATTTATCGTCAAAATAAATATATCACACATGACCATTTTTTGCATTATAAACTTTTAAGAAGTTAAAGATGATTTTTATTTTTATAAAAAGTGTTTTTGAGTGACAAAATTTCTAAAATCTCCAATTTTTATGTTGTTTTATGTTGGTATAATTAATATAATTCAGTCCTCATCGTCCAAGAAATCCGCCATCATACACAATTTCCAATCTCTATCAGCTTCTGCCTGCTTCTGACGCTTTTCGAACTCCTTAAGTTCGCTTCTACTCATATTCTTTTTTAATTCTTTTATCTCTTTTTCTGTAAGTCTGACATCCTGAGTTTTACTTTTTCCAAATCCAAACATTAAAATGCACCATCCCTTCTGCACTTCTTATAAAATCTGCAATTTAAACAACACTTACTGCATGATCTTTTCTCTATTCGCTTCTTCTTCTGAAGCCAAAACCAAATACGTCCCATATCAATCCTCCAAGCAATAAAAAAGGAACCAGCAGTGGAACACGACCACTTACTGATTCCATATTAATTCATCTATCTGTCAAAAATCGGGACTCGTAAATATATTTATAAATTTTCTCTGCCAAAATACATATCATACTGCTCCAGAATCTGCTTTTTCATCTGATCCACGACATCATCCGGACCAACAACCTTAACCTTTTCAAGAGCCATAATCCATCCAAAGAATATGCTACTGACAGCTACTTCAACCCTCGCGATGAAATGTTCATCATCTACCTTCTCAATTCTTGTATCAAGACCAAATCTGTCAAAGATTACATTAGCCAGACTGTTATCACAAAGCAGTTCAACCTTCTTCAGCTCACCATCAAACATACCAAAGAGTCTGTGTGTGTACTGGGACATATTTTCCTTCTTGAAAGCATCCTTACCTACACGATTCTCTTCAAGAACCTTTGTCTTAAGCATTTTGTCTACACGATAATGCTTTATCTTACCGGCTTCTTCATCATAGGCAACCATATAATATTTTTCATCATCCCAGCACATAGCCCATGGGCTGACTTTATATATCTTCCCATCATGTGCAAGGACTTCTTTTTTATTTACATCATAATGGTAATACTGGAATGAAATCTGCTTATCATTATCAATAGCTGTATAAACATCATCAACGCTATAATAATTCTTTTCATTACGAGACTTTACACGGCCATTAACATATACCTGGCGATGCATCTGCGCTGCCTGGAATCTGCTTGCATATGCTTCCAGTCTCTTTATCAGTTCCTTTGATTCTTTCTCTGTAATAAACTTTGATGCCTGTACTGCATCTACCAAAAGCTTAAGCTCCGGTAACTGAAAATCTCTGTTTACTACCTGATAATAGAATGTTCTGTCCATCTGATATCCTTCAATATCAAGACCGAATATTCTTAAGTTTTCAATATCACTATAAAGACTTTTTCGCTCTGCAGTTACACCATAAGCCTTTAATTTATCTACAATCTCCTGAAGTGTGATAGCATGATTCTCATCTGTCTCCTGCATCAGAATTCTCATAAGATACATAATTTTAAGTTTCTGATTGCTTCGAGGCTGTCTTTCTCTATGCTCCTTTGTCTCAGGAATCTTCTCCTTTTCCGCCATAACAATTACCCCCAACACTTGATATCTCGAATATATCAAATATT
>JAUNIR010000002.1:8638-70808 GCA_030523345.1 Lachnospiraceae bacterium | reverse complement strand
TAACCTCAAAATCAACATAGTCCTCAAACCTTGCATTGTTACTCATATTTATTCTTCCACAAGCACAGAATATCCAAACCCTTGTTTTCCAAAATCATTTCCACAATAAAACATATAATATCTATCATTAATCTTTTTCACACACGGGTAAGCTATCATTTTAGAATCCCATCCATTACTAGATACATCAATTCCAGCCAACTCATCTGCTCTCTTCCAATTGAATAAATCCTCAGAGAATGCATAACCTATTCGATAACCCCTTTCAGATACATCCCTAAAATTTAAGCTATATCTATAGCAAAAGTACATATGATATACTCCGTCTTTATAGAATATCGTTGGCGATGTTTGACTTTCATATTCGACTTTTGTTTCAATAATGTTTTTATAATCAAAATCCCATTTTATACCGTCTTCAGATACGGCATGCCTTAATAGGTATTGTGTCTCCATACGGTCCTCACCTTGAATCCAGCGTATACCTGTATGGTAAAACATATGGTACTTTCCATTAATATTATATGTCACAGGATAAGAGTGTAGATAAGGCTCATATAATGTGTCTCCCATCAATGGGCCTGGTGCATATTTTACAAAATACTCTCCATCATCACTTACTGCTAATCCTATAGATTCCTTATGAGGAGTGCTCACTGATCTAGTCCATCCGCAATAATACATATAGTATTTTTTATCCACCCTAATGACACTCGCAGGCATTGTTCCAAACTCATCAAATTCTCCTATTCCTCCGTGTTGCATTATTGGTTTTTCAGATATTCTTATTATTTTAGAAAAATCAGTTTTATCTACATCTATAAATGCACCATAGCTTTCACACATTTTATTTACATATTTACCTCTTGTAGCAAAATAAATTCTTATAAAATCATCAAACTCTAATGGAAAAGGTATTTGTGCATGAGTCTGCATCCATTCAAATCTTTTATTTGGCTCAAAAATTAATCCTCTTTTTTCCCATTTCATATATTCTATCCTCTACTCATATGTGCCTAACATCTGTACTCTTCTTTTCAATTTTTATAGTTTCCCTAGTAGTATAAACATCATAATCCTCTGTATCTTTAAGTATAACTGTTCCCGCACCAATTAAATTATACTTTCCTATTCTAACATTATCTCTAACTGTACTATTCACTCCTAAAAAACTGTTTTGTCCTATAATCGTAGAACCAGAAATAACAACTTGTGAGGCCACAAAACAATTGTCTTCAATTATAGAGTGATGTCCCAGATGATTACCACTCCACATGATGACATTATTACCAATTTGGGTATATGGTTGAATTACATTGTTTTCCATAATAAATGTATTTTCACCAATTTGTGTATTGTAATACGATGCTTTTGAACTAACATATGAAATAAATTTATATCCTTTTTTTTTAGCTTCCAGATACTTCTCTGTTCTTAAATCATTCATTTTTGAATAACTAATAAGAAAACACAAATCCACATCTTCTGGAGGAAAAATCTTATCAATGTCCTCAAATGCAATAACAGGCTTTTCGTGAAATGTTTCACAGGCAATATATTTTTTATCCATACAAAATGCAACTACATCATATTCTGAATCATTTGTTAGATAAAAATAAGCCACTTCCGCCATTTGACCGCAGCCCCATAACACTACATTTTTACTCATTTATTTCTCCTATTTCAATATCACATTTTCTTTTGAGTTGATATTTATTCAACATATCTTTTAGTTCTTTTTTATTAACATTAAATAGTAAGTCAATTATTGAAAGTCCCGGAATAAAATCTTTTGCTTCTTGACTATATTTGGGAAACTCCGGAACTATGAACTTTAGTTCTATCCCGTTATCCAAAAATAATTCTTCATCATATAAATAGAAACCACCAGATGGATTTATATACGTAGAAGCGTTAAGATTCTTACATATGGATAATATCTTGTCTTGTCCCTTTAATTCATTATCCTTTTCTATATTCGAAGACAAAATGATATGTGTGTCAATATCAAGATAATCTGCTATTACAGTTATCGAATTAAGTATATATGAAACAAGATGTTTATCCTCGTAAAATATAATGGATTCCATAAGTTGATTAACACTATTCCACATAGAACATTTATGATACGAATGGTATAAGTCCTTATATAAATTCTCTTTATATGCATCGTTGGCAAGGTATATACTATTTATTTTTCTATTTTGACTAGCTCTCGATAAAGGAATTGTAAACATTTTTTCTTTACCTAATGCCAATATTCTATTTCTATTAATCCAACCTTTTTTTATATAATTAACATCATCATATAACACATACTCATCTGTTGATGCCATATGCTGCCAATACCCTAGATATGGCATAAAATACGGTTGCATTATTCCGACTCTTTTCTTCAAATTATATCTCGCTTCCTCTCCACACACGCTCTCTCATACCTGCGTACTAATATATCTAATATAATCCGCATACATAAATTAATTAAGCAATTGATTTTCTTCAATATTGATAATATAAAATCCTTTTCTATTACATGAATCTTCTCTATTATAGGTCATATCACTGTTATCAATTTGTCGAAGAAACCCTCCTGCTTCTTCAACGATGCACTGCATCGCAGCTGTATCCCATTCCATTGTTGGATTAAAACGGTAATATATTTCTGCATCACCTTTTGCAATTAGACATCCCTTAAGTGAACTACCAATCTTTATAATATTTGTTATGTCATTATCATTTATTAATGCATCCATCTGTGCACAACCATGTGAACTGCTCATAACACAACGTAAATCTGCGGCTCTGTTGCTCACGGATAATCTTCTAATATTAGCTATTTTATTATTTTTAAACCACTTGTAGCCATCTTCAATTAAATAACTTCCATTACCCTTCGAAGCAAAATATAGTTCACCTGTTGCCGGCACAAAAATCACACCCATCTCGGAATGATGTTTATAGCTTAGTGCTATATTTACTGTAAATTGTCCGTTACGCTTTATAAATTCTTTTGTTCCATCTAAAGGATCTACAACAAAACAAAAATCATTATTTAATCTTTCCAAATTATCCTGCTCTTCTTCTGAAAGGATTGCATATTCTGGAAATTCACTGTGAAGTATCTCTATAATAGCCTTATTAGATGCCTTATCAGCAGCAGTTAGAGGTGTATTATTAGTCTTATATTCAACATTAAACAATTCCTCATCCTGATAAATCTTCATGATTTCATATCCAGCTAATACCACACATTCTTTTGCAACTTCTAATTCGTTTGTCCACATAAATACACCTTAACCATCTAACATATGTTACATATAACGACTGATAGTAACACAGAAATTAATGCAACAATTTCGTTTTTCACCTTAAATTTTCTACGTAATAATTCATCTACCAAATATATAATAAAAACATATCCTAAATATACAGTCCAATTACTCTGAGATGTATTCATTTTCTTTACCTGAACAAAAAGTGAAAGTATCACATTTACTAATAAACCAGATACTATTGGACGTATCCACTTCTTAATTAATTTAAATATATCAAGACTGCCAAAGTTATCGTATATTCCTGATACAATCGAAAATACGCCACATGATGCCGTAACACTAGTCATAAATCCTACTAATGCAACTATTATTCCTCCTATAATATGTCCACTGTGATTTAATCCGATAAAATATCCTACGCCACTTAACGTTTTACACAATATAGATCCTGGTAATACATTAACTAAAGGAACCAATAGACTGTAAAATTCATCCTCCGTTATCATATTTGTATTAACAAACAATCCATCCGCTACCGTTAAATATGCATCCCCTCCTCCAAAAGAAAGAACTGATGATATCATTCCTTGCTTTACAAAGGTTATTGTTTCTCCTGTTACAAAACATGCTGGAATTGCAAATATACCAACTGCTATAACACACAACAATAATTCTCTAACTGTTTTCTTTATTTTATAATCTTTTTCTTTATCTTCTCCTTTGAAATCAATTAAAAAACCATTTAATCCCAATACTATCATTACAAAATAAAGACTACCTTTTACAATTGTGTTATCTATAATCCTCGCCTTACAATTGCACATAATAAACATCATAATACATACTGAAGTCACTATGATTTTTGTCCAATTTAGTCTGCCTCTTGTGTAAAAAATGACAAAAAATGCCATCGCGAAAATGTGAATTGTACTTAATGATAATAAAGAGAATCTTTCCCCTGGCAATAATCTGTAAAGGTTTTTACCACAGACTAACGTTGTAACAAGAATAATTACTACAACAATATATAATCGTGTATGACTATCCTTTTCTGTCTTTATTGTCCCAATAACATATTCGATTAGCAAACAGCAAATAAATGAATATACGCCTAGTGCTATAATAGATACCTGTTCTAATAACCCCTCATTTATTTTCGACATAATTACAATCATAAAAATTGTAATTATAACTCCTGGCAAAGCCATAGCTGTGGCACCTAACAAAAGTCCACGTTCACCAAATAGCCTTCTTCCAATACCTGCAGATATTTCTACTGGTAAAGCTCCAGGGGTAATGCTTGCAATCATTACATCCTCGTCGTATTCATCTTTAGTTATTAGTTTTTGTTCATCTAATGCTGTCTTTTCAATAACAGGGATTAGTGCATTACCCCCACCAAAACCAATTAATCCAATCTTAAACATAGACGATAAAAACATTTTCAACTTGTTCATATCACTCAATAAGTTATGTGTTTTTTTAATTCATTAATAATATATTCTGCTGCTTCATCTATAGTCATGTTTGCTGTATCAACGACTATTTCTGGATTTTGTGGAACTTCATAAGGGCTATTTATTCCTGTAAAGTTAGGTATCTTTCCACTTCTAGCTTTCTTATACAATCCTTTAACATCCCTTTTTTCACATTCCTCCAAAGATGTACATACATATATCTCTATAAAATTATCTTCACCAATAATTTCTCTTGCTTTTCTTCTATCCGCTCTATATGGGGAAATAAAAGATGTCATCACTATAAGCCCTGCATCATTCATTAGTTTGGCAACTTCTGAAATACGTCGAATATTTTCAATACGATCTTCCTCTGAGAAGCCCAGGTCCTTATTCAGTCCCATTCTCACATTATCCCCATCTAAAGACATTGTGCATTTACCTTCCAACACAAGTTTCTTTTCGATTTCATTTGCAAGAGTTGATTTTCCAGCACCTGATAAACCAGTAAACCACAATGTAACAGGTTTTTGATTCATATGATTAGAACGTAATTCCCTTGTAATATCCATCTTTTGATAAAATAGATTATCGCCTCTTCTCATTTCATGATTTATTATTCCGCACGCGGAGGTCATATTAGTTACCCTATCAATAAGAATAAAATGACCCAATCCTCGATGATTTTTAAAGCAATCAAATACTATTTTTTCTGATAATACAAATTCACAAACAGCAATCTCATTTTTTTTAAGTTTTCTAGCAACTACATGCTCTCCGCTATTAACATCAATTCGATATTTGATGTTCATAACTGTAGCTGGGAGCATTTTTGTGCCTATTTTTAATAAAAACGTTTTCCCTTCTACTAAATCATCATCATCCATCCAAAGAATTGTTGATTGGAATATATCAGATATCTTTAGCTCTGTATCTTTTACTAAAACACATCCTCTAGATACATCTACTTCTTTATCAAGTCTTACGGTTACGGCCTGCCCTTGACTAATCTCATTAACCTTTCTATCCGCATTAAAAAGTTCCTCGATTCGAGCAGTTTCTCCACTTGGAAGAACTTTTATTTCATCTCCTACAAATACTTTTCCACACTCAACTTGACCTTGAAATCCTCTAAACATGTGATTTGGTCTACATACTCTCTGAATTGGTAATAAAAAACCTTTTTCTTCTTCAGACTCTGTATCTACATCTTCCAAATATTCGAGTAAAGTTTTTCCATCATACCAAGGCATGTTGATAAGATGATTTGTTACATTATCCCCTTCTGTTGCAGATACAGGTATTGCAACAACAGAATGTAAGTCTAAATCGATTGCAAGTTTTCTAATCTCTTTATCAATCTTCTTGTAAATGTGTTCATCATAATGAACTAAGTCCATCTTGTTTATGGCAAAAACAAAATGTCTAATACCCATCAACTCACAGATTCTTGCATGACGCTTTGTCTGTATCAATATTCCTTGAGTCGCATCTACTAAAATTACCGCTAAGTCTGCAAATGATGCTCCAACTGCCATATTGCGAGTATATTCTTCATGGCCTGGCGTATCAGCAACAATAAAACTACGTCTATCTGTGGTGAAATAACGATATGCAACATCTATTGTTATTCCTTGTTCTCTTTCAGCCATTAGTCCATCTAATAACAGAGAATAATCAATTTCTCCTGCTCTGCTTCCCAACTTACTATCAAGTTCTAATGCTCTTTCTTGATCCGCATACAAAAGCTTTGCATCATATAACATATGACCTATAAGAGTTGATTTTCCATCATCAACACTACCACAGGTAATAAATTTAAGTAATCCTTTCATTTAAAAGTAGCCCTCCCTCTTTCTCTTTTCCATACTAGCTGAGCCACCATCTTTATCAATAACACGACTAGTCCTCTCTGAGGATACCGCTCCTAATGTTTCATCAATAATTTCCTGTAAAGTACTGGCATTTGACTCGACACCGCCTGTAAGAGGATAACATCCCAACGTTCTAAATCTTACTTTTTTCATTACTACTTCTTCACCATCATTTATAGGCATACGATCATCATCTACCATTATAATGTTCCCGTCTCTGTATACTACAGGTCTCTCTTTTGCAAAATATAAAGGAACGATGTCTATATTTTCCTGAGCTATGTATTGCCATATATCTTTTTCTGTCCAGTTAGATATTGGAAAAACCCTAATACTTTCTCCTTTGTGAATCTGAGTATTATACTCATTCCACATCTCTGGTCTTTGTTTCTTTGGGTCCCAAGCTTGCTCCTTATTCCTGAACGAAAAAATTCTTTCCTTAGCTCGTGATTTTTCTTCGTCGCGTCTACCTCCGCCAAATGCTGCTGTAAAGCCATACAAACTGAGCGCCTGTTTTAAAGCCTGTGTTTTCATAATGTCTGTATAAGCCGCACCGTGATCAAAGGGATTAATACCTTGTGCAATACCTTCTTCATTTTTATAGACAATCATGTCTATTCCATATTTTTTGGCAATATTATCCCTAAAATCTATCATTTCCTTAAATTTCCATGTTGTATCTATATGCATAAAAGGAAATGGTGGCTTTTCAGGATAAAATGCCTTCATCGCAAGATGTAGCATAACAGAACTATCCTTTCCGATAGAATAAAGCATCACGGGTTTCTCGCATTCTGCCACTACCTCACGCATAATATATATTGCTTCTGATTCAAGAGCATCTAAATGTGAATTTTTTATCACTTTTTTCTCCTTTCATACAAAAAATAAAATATTCAAAATATATAATCACAAACCCCCGTCACATTTCTGCAACGGGGGCGTTCATTTCATTACACCGTGCATCCATGCACACAACATCATCCTGATTTTGCATTATAACTTTTATATGTTATATCGGCATAATTATTTATTTTATTAGTATTTATACGGATTAAATAGATGAGACTACCTTTATTTCCTAATTTCTCGTTTCCAATCCTAAACCACATTCCTCACAACCCCATACAGTAGAAACAATACAATGTACACATATAGGATTATATTGTCTATGCGTGAAAGGTTTTTTCTTATGAATCCACAATCATACAGTACGTTTTTTATTACAAAATATAAAAGTACCGGACTTGTTACAAATATAAATGGATTGTAGTAAAAAGCACTTTTAAAATCCAAATTAATAGCTGCCATCATTAGGCGAGTTATTCCACAGCCTGGGCACTTTAAGCCTGTAACAAAATTAAATATACATGGAATTGCATATCCAAATACCTTAATTTCAAATGCATAAACTACCAGAACTATAAGCACTATTAAGTATGTTCTGATATTCTTTTTATTTCTAATTGAAAAATGCCAGCTACTGCTGGCATTTTCATTATCTTTATACTGTTGCATGAGCATTTAACTTTGACTGCATGATGCAATAGTTGATAATTGATAAACCAAATATTGCAAGAATTAAGAATAAGATATGGTTACTTCCGTTTGATACACCCATGTCTTTTTCTTCTGTTTCATTCAACTTAACACCCATTTTGTAGTTCCAGTAGAATGAGTAAATTCCACATGTAAGCAATGTCCAAAGGAATGCCATACCACCTGTTGTAGCATAATCATCTGGAGCCATTGTATTCATATCATTTGTCATTGTAATGAACCAGTAAATTCCATAGATACCACATGTGATAATTGAAAAAATAATGCATAAAGCTATGTTTCTGTTTTTAATCATAATAAATCCTTTCTATCTGTAGCACTCTTATTTCATATACAACAGTCTACCAACTATAGGGATTATTATCAAGTACAAGATTATTATTCAATTATTCCTGCATACTCATATCCAGCCTCTTCAACAGCAGCCTTTATTGTTGTTTCATCAATTTCACCTGCAGTTGTTAAAGTTACAACATTTTCCTCATGAGATGCTACTGCTGTCTCTATTCCATCAATTGCCTCTAATGCCTTCTTTACGTGAGCTTCACAATGTCCGCACATCATTCCATTAACTTTGATCTTCATCTCTTTTTCCTCCACTATTTCTTTGATAGTTTCCTTCTTTATTAAAACTTCTGGCACAGAATTTTTAATCTTTTTATCTTTTTTGTTGCTGTATGGTTTCACAAAATTTAGCCTAAGGGCGTTTGACACAACGCAAAAACTTGATAGTCCCATAGCTGCAGCTCCAAACATTGGATTTAGTGTCCATCCAAAAGCTGCTACATAACATCCTGCCGCCAGCGGAATTCCAATTACATTATAGAAAAATGCCCAAAACAAATTTTCGTGAATGTTTCTTATAGTAGCTCTAGAAATCCTAATAGCCGCTACCACGTCCATAATACTACTTTTCATCAGAACTACATCTGCTGCATCTATTGCAATGTCAGTACCTGCTCCAATCGCAATAGATGTGTCTGCTCTTGTGAGTGCAGGTGCATCATTAATTCCATCACCTACCATGGTTACTTTTCCATATTTCATCAATTCACTGATTACAGCTTCCTTGCCATCAGGCTTTACCTCTGCAATTACTTCATCAACCATGGCCTTATCTGCAATTGCATTGGCTGTTATTTCATTATCACCAGTAAGCATTACTACACGGATACCCATGCCTTTGAGTTCAGCTATTGCTTTAGCCGAATCCTCTTTAATTGCATCCGCAACAGCAATTATTCCAATCAGCTCATGATCTTTAGCAAAGAAAATAGGTGTTTTTCCCTGGCTTGCGAGCTCAGATATTTGAGTGTCAAAACCTTTGTTGCTTGCGCCAATTACTTTGAAAATGTATGCTGCGTTTCCACCTGATATTTTAGATCCTTCAAGATTTGCCACCAAACCATTTCCAGCCAATACTTCGAATTCTGATGTATCTAAAAGTTCGACATTATTTGAAAAAGCATATTCAATTATGGCTTTTGAAATAGGATGCTCACTCTTAGCCTCGAGAGCATATGCGACTTTTAAGAGCTGCTCTTCATTGCTTGTACCAAGTGGGATTACATCAGTTACTTGCATAATTCCTGTAGTAATCGTTCCTGTTTTATCAAGAGCTACTATCTGTGTCTTTCCAGTCTGTTCTAATGATGCGGCTGTCTTAAATAAGATTCCGGATTTCGCAGATACACCATTACCAACCATTACTGCTACCGGTGTTGCAAGCCCAAGAGCACATGGACAGCTTATTACTAAAACAGATACAGCCCTTGCAATAGCATACCCTGCTGTCTGGCCCACAAGCATCCATACAATAAACGTAATTACTGCAACTGTAATTACTGCTGGAACAAATATTCCTGATACCTTATCTGCAATTTTCGCAATTGGTGCCTTTGTCGCTGCCGCATCGCTCACCATTCTAATAATTTCTGAAAGAGTAGTGTCCTCTCCAACCCTCTCTGCCTTACATACTATATACCCGGATGTATTAATTGTCGCTGCTGAAACCTTATCCCCAATCTGTTTATCTACAGGAATACTCTCTCCTGTAAGTGCGGACTCATTTACAGCGCTTTGACCTTCTATTACAATTCCATCTACTGGAATATTATCTCCAGGACGAAGGACAAATTTATCCCCAACCTTAACCTGATCAATAGAAACTTCTTTCTCAACACTTTCATCTATAATAGTTGCCGTTTTAGGTGCAAGCTTCATCAATGCTTTAAGAGCATCAGTGGTCTTTCCTTTAGACTTTGCTTCAAGCATCTTTCCAACAGTGATAAGTGTAAGAATCATGGCCGCCGACTCAAAATAGAATTGGTCCATATAATACATAATTTTATCTGTCTCTCCAACTGCTACCGCAGAAGTCATCGCAAATAGTGCATAAACACTATAGCCAAATGAGGCTGTAGCTCCTAGGGCGACAAGCGTATCCATATTAGGAGATTTATGAATCAAGCCCTTATATCCATTAATAAAAAACTTTTGATTTATTACCATAATGAGTCCGGAAATCAAGAGTTCATACAGACCCATTGCCACATGATTTCCATCTAATAATCTTGGGAGTGGCCAGTTCCACATCATATGCCCCATAGAAACATACATCAGTGGTATCAGCAAAATCACAGAAGCTATCAATCTTTTCTTCATCTTTGGTGTTTCTGTGTCTTCCAGTAAAGCTACCTGATCATCTTTATTTGTATTTATCTTACTATTTTTTAGGCTTGCTCCATATCCAGCATTTTCTACTGCTTTAATAATCTCTCCAGAAGATGCTGTTCCTTCTACTCCCATTGAATTTGTAAGTAAGCTAACAGCACAACTTTCCACACCTTCTACTGCATTAACAGCTTTTTCTACTCTTGACTGACAAGCCGCACAAGTCATACCGGTTACAATATATTGTTCTACCATTATCAACACCTATTTCATTAGCTTCTGAAGTGTATTCACTAGCTCATCAATTACTTCATCATTACCATTTCTAATGTTATCTGCAACACAGGTCTTCATATGATTGGCTAAAAGCACCTTATTAAAACTATTAAGAGCAGAAGTAATTGCAGATACCTGAATCAATATATCTGTGCAGTATGCATCATTTTCAAGCATGCCCTCTACTCCTCTGACCTGACCTTCTATTCTCTTTAATCTATTAATTAAATCTTTAAATTCTTTCTCATCTCTATCCTTATGTTTTCCTGAACAATATGGACAGCTTTCGTTATTTTCTTCTAGTTTGATTTCATACTCTGACATATATTTGCCTCCGAATTATAGTACCCCTAAGGGGTATCCTATTGTTTTTATTGTATACCCCACCCGGGTATATGTCAAATAATAGAAATCATAAGAACTAAAAAAGGGCCAGAGAACAGCCCTATTTGTTACGCTTACTGTTCCCTGACCCTATTATTTTTTACGATAGACTTACCTTCACCTCATAGGTCTTTTTCTGACCTGGCTCAAGGAACTTAAGCATACCCGTTTTTCGCATAACATCGCGTCCATCTGGATAGCAATTTCCACATTCAAGTCCAAGCACGTAGTCTCTTACCCCCATCATCTTCCACTCTACAAATCCGTCTAAATTATCAGAATCAAATTCAATGGTAAGCTCTGTTCCAAGTTTAGGCTGTTTGATAGAAACACATTGTTTGCCACCAGTAAACTTGTGATAATAGCAGCGCTCCTGGTAGTTGTCAGTCGGCTTTTCCATATGCATCCAGTTTTCAATATCCTCTGCTGCATGGTCATCTCTAGGAACAACCTCTACCGATGGGATTGTAATAATACTCTCCTCATCTAGAAGTGGGTAACCCATGTTCATGTGATACAGAATTTCAAATGGCTCAACTTTATCACCTGTATTTTCTATTGTGTCAGTTATGGTAAAGCAGTTGTCCTCAGTTGATACTCTTATTTCACGATGAAGTCTAAGCTTACGGCCAAATATTGTCTCATCCTTTGTTATTGTCTTAACAACCAGCTCTGTCCCTCCACAGGAGTCATCTTCAAAAAAATATGCCTGATCACATGGAGTATTGGCTATGCTTCCGTGTAACGGAATCTCTTCTCCCTGATCAGTGCATGGGCTTCCAACACCATTAAGACCACAGGTTGTCAAAAAGCCTGCCGTAAATGAGTTAAGCCAATTGGATCCAATGCTGTCATAAAAGCTAGGAGCCACATAGCCACATGGACTCATATAACTCATGTTAATTCCTCTGAATCTCAGTCTTGTAATATCTCCATTTCTATCCGGAGATACGGTAAGTTCCAGACCTTTACCATTATTAATTTCGTAGAGGCGCATTCCGTCGCCCTTACCACCTACTAGTCTGTGTTCTTCTATTCCAAACAGCTGACTATCATGTCCTATATATCTATTCATTAAACCAATCCTTTCACTGCATAAGAGCTCCTTTGGAGGCATATCGTCAAATATTTGCGTTAAGCACTCTAATGTTTTTTCCTACCTATTAGTTGTCAATATCAACCCACTCGTATCCCAAATAGGTCGTGAAAGCCTCCTGTAGAATATCCTTCATGTGGCCAATACCCACAGATGTATGATGCTTAAAGCCACCTCTTGCAAGCTTAATCATCTTGTTTTGCATGTCATTAATCTCACATACGCCACCACATCCGAAGAATTCCTCCTCAATTACGTCGTCAGTAAATTTTGCCTCTGAAGCATATACAATAATCTTGCCATCCTTAGTCTGGCAGTTAGAAATAGTAATATCATTTGGTGCAATTCTACCTTCGCAGGTGCCACAGCCAGAACCAGCATCTGTCTTATCAAACATCTTGTGGCTAGTAACAATGCCCTTTGTTGTCATGAGGGAATTTGGAACTGGTCCACAGTGGAAAAGTATCACCTTGTTTTCATCATCCCCGTAGTTATTATTCCAATCAAGAACAGTAGTTGGCTGCTCAGATGCAAGAGCCATAGCTCGCATAGTGATTGCTGAACACATGTCAATTTCGCATGAAGCGGTAATGCCTCTATCATTAAGCTCTGAGAGAAGCACACAAGGACAAACTCTAAGAATTTCCTCCATCTCATTCCAGCAGCGAAGGGCAATGGCGTCGAGATGATATACCTCTATATACTCATCAATTACTACCGAAATCTTTGAAAGAGTATTCTTCTTTTCTTCTGAAACATTTGAAAAGTCTGTATAAGACTCAAGTGCTGCCTTCTTTGCCACTACCTTCTCATTATCATCGGCAAGTTTTCCAACCTTGAAAACAAGTTCTGAAAGATCAAATGACTCAACATTAATGCCATATTTTTGCATGGCTATCTCATCAAATCTAACTGTCTTAAAAGCTGTGGTTCTAGCACCAATACAGCCAATATTGCATCTCTTCATTCCATTTACTACTCTACATATTGCAGCAAAATCTCTTAAGTTCTCCTGGAACTTGTCTGAAAGTGGATGAACAACGTGTGGCTTTAAAACTGTAAATGGAACATTGTACTGGGTGAAGACATCAGTTACAGAAAACTTTCCGCAGAAGGCATCTCTTCTATGGGCAAAATCCATTTTTCCAATCTCATCTGGATATGCCTGCATGAGAATAGGTACTCCAGCATCCTGAAGAGCTGTAATAGCACCATTTTCGTCTGCAAAAATAGGCATAGAGAAAATTACTCCATCATACTCACCGTCATGCTCCTTTAGCCACTTTGCATAAAGCATTCCCTCGTCTCTTGTCTCGATGCCTCCAAATCGTGTAAGTTCAGCATCCATAGCTATATAGTCATAGCCTGCATCAGTAACGGCCTTAATCATGTCCTCCCTAGCTCCGTAAATAAGCTCACCTGGCATAAAGCCTCTGTTACAAAATGCAAGTGCAAATGTCATTTTTTTCTTCTCCATCTCCATTACTCCTTTCTGATTGGCTTATATTTCATCAACACAAAAATATCTATTCAATACCTGCAAACACCTTCATTGCAGACTTTACATTTTCTTTCATTGCCTCTCTGGCTGCCATAAATATGGATGAGAAAAATACTGGTTCTCCATCCTTTAGGCCATTTAAGTAATCAACAACTGCTGCACCGCCTGACTTATCCATATAGGTAAAGTAGTTTATCTTTCTAACTCCAGCTTCAACAGCCTTATGATAGTCCTCAGTACTCACGCCTGAACCACCATGCATTACCACTGGAATGTTTCCTGTTTTACTTCTAACATTTCTTACAACACCGAAGTCTAGCTTTGGCTCAGTAAGGTAAATACCGTGTGTAGTTCCAAAAGAACATGCCAGGGCATCTATGCCGGTTTCAGCCACAAATTTTGCTGCAAGTTCAGGATCAGTGTAAATCTTGGTTTCATCATTAACTCCAGCACCATCATCTCCTGCTCCTGACTCTCTCTTTCCCATTGAACCAAGCTCGGCCTCAACAGATGCACCGTATTTTTTAGCCATTTGGACAGCCTTTTTTGTATTCTCAAAATTTTCCTCGTATGGAAGAGTTGAACCATCATACATTATTCCTGTGAAACCTAATTCCAGAGCCTGCTCAAGATAATCAAGAGTCTCGCCATGATCAAGATGTACGCAAACTGGAACAGAGGCCTTCTTTGCCATATCCACCATAATTGGTCCAATAGTTGCAAGTGGAATCCAAGGCTCATGACATTGAGCAAACTGTATAATTATTGGAAGATTAAGTTCCTCTGCTGCTGCAAGCTCGGCCTCAATAGCCTCAAGGCCTGATGCATTAAAGGAACCAATTGCAATATTCTTCTCTTCAGCAATTTCCATGATTTCTTTTAAGGTTACTAACATTTTCATACCTCCATTTTATTATTACTGCTGCTTTTTATTTTATTATCATTGCAGCACTGACAATGCTAATCGAGTCTTACCTACGTCCTTATATGCTTACAATATCCCTTTTATATTTTTTGAAATAGTATATTTTGTTTAAAAAACTGTAAATTTGTTTTGTCTTGTGCTATAATTTGGCAAATTATATTGGGAGGTAATCAATAAATGGATCAGATATCCCTCAGCTTAAACAAGGATTCTCTACTCTCCTTTTTTAAGGATTTTCATACTCTAACAGGAATCAAAATCGCTCTTTTCACTGAATTAGGTCAGGAAATTCTCTCATATCCCCAGCACCATTGCCCTTTTTGCGTGTCCATGCGTTCAAGCCAGGCAGGAAATATGGCTTGTGAAATCAGCAACGAAAAATCCTTTAAACGCTGTCAAAAGACAAAAAAGCTTGAAATATACCAGTGTCATGCCGGACTCATAGAAACTACCGCTCCATTAATTGATAATGGCGTTGTCATTGGTTATATAATGTTTGGCCAGATAACTGACAATCCTAACAAATCTCAGGTTCGAACTGCGCTTTCACACGCATTAAGCAGCTATGACAGCAATAACTATGGAGTCAATGCCGCCATTTACGATGTGGACTATAAAAGCCGAGAACAGATTCATGCCACTGCCAAGATTCTTGAAGCCTGCACCTTTTATGTACTTCTCAATAATATGATTTCTATTCAAAGTAAGAACTTTATAAAAAACCTTAACAGCTTTCTCAAATCTCACCTTTCTGAGGATCTTTCAGTTGATAGATTAACCGCAGAATTTAACATTAGTAAAAATAAACTCTACGACACCTGCTCAAAATATATGAGCACTGGAATCGCAGAGCATATTAAAAAGCTTAGAATAGAAGAAGCCAAAAGACTTCTTAAGGAAAGTGACCTACCCGTTTATGCAATTGCCGACAAGGTAGGCTTCAATGACTATAATTATTTTTGTCGCATATTCAAAAAGGAGGTAGGTCTTCCTGCCAAAAAGTACAGGGCCTCCAAATCCTAGTATAAAATATAGACATTTTCTATACATAAAAAATGGGAAGCCCCTATTTATGCGGCTTCCCATTATTTTTGTATTACTCCATCTCGATATTAACCATCTTATAATGGCTCTCATTTCCCATAAAATCAATACCTCTTTTTCTCATATTTCCATATATTCGCATTGTTATTTGATTTTTTGACACCATTATAACACCAATCACTTATTATCAAACAGCATAATATACAGATGGAGAAACCTGCTCAATTAGCTCCATAAAGGCCGCCACAGATGGTTCAATCGTTATAAGACAATTCCCTGATGGTTTTACTGTTACTACTGCTATTTCTTTAAGATTCATTTCATTCTTAGAAAAATATTTAGCTTCAGATAGAAAATTTCTATTATTAAATGTAACATACGGGCAGTTATCTTTCAAATAGGCTTTTATTTGATTAATGTTCTCTTCTGTGCTCCAAGCTATTATACTTTCAATGGTTGAATTCTCATTATGTATTGTTATGACTACATCATCCATCCTAACAGACACTTCGCTCTGCATTAGTAAGTCTACATTTTCCTTTGCGTATATTTGTTTTCTCATGACCAGATTCTCCTTTATTTTGATATATCTATATATACCAAAACATCGCTTCCATCTGCCCTATGCCAACATTTCACCTTTATATTTATAATAACTATTACGACTGATACCAACTAATTTGATAACATCACCATCAGAGAGAGAACCGTCAAAATCCTTGCTGTATTCCTTAATCTTTTTCTTTGCCTCTATGCTCTTCTTTGTAATAAGCTTACTTCCAGTAGACACATTAATCTCAATAGATTTTGTAGAAGCATTTCTAAAATTGTCTGTATTCAATGTACTTTCTTTTATGAACTGTAATGAAATCCCACGATTATACAAATCCTTATAGGCTTCAAAACCCTCTTCGGCATCTCTGCTCATTCTACTAACTTCGTCAAATACTATCGTATCTCCCTCTTTAACAATCTTCATAAGCTTATTCCAAACAGGTCTATCCATCTTAGTACCAGTAAAAGCCTCTTGAAAAATAATAATCGAACTATCCACCTTTTTCAGATTATCAATCTGACGAGATATTGACTGATGCTTAGTAGATACCCTTGCATATCCATATACCTTATTATCCATAGCCAACACCCACTAGGCTTTTTTGTTTCTGTATAGCCTTTTTTCTTCAAAATATGCACATGACACTATTTTTAATGCTTTTTGTCTATATAGCAAACCATAATCAAACAAATATCTAAACTACATCATTTTATGATTTGGTAATTTGTGTGGTAATCTAATGTATTTATTGGTAATTTTTCAAATACTTATCGAAAAAATTACCCTTTTTGAACTTTAACAATCTGAACTATCCTTCAAGGATAGTATATATATTACTCATTTATTTATGTATTTTTTCTAAATTTGCTATATCCCCCCCCCAAAAAAAATATTAAGAACTTATTTTTATGTTTATTATTTTCTTATATACTATGCCAAATGTTTTGGTACATATATTTATAAAAAATTGCTTATATATAATAGAAATTACCAATGTTATTACTACATACATTATCCATATTCTACATCTTGAATAGTCAATACCAAGCGATAAGAAAATATCCACATCTCTAATCGCACACTGAACGATAAAATGAAATAAATAAATTTCCATCGATAATGAACCAAGATATACAAATGGCCTTAATGAAAAAAACTTATTTACACAAGGAACAAATACAAAAGTATTAATTATTAATGGAGAAACTATGAAGATAAAGAATAAATGCATATTTCCTGATATATCTCCCCAAATAATGTACATTACATATAGAATTACTAAACATAATAAGCTAAAACACCCAAGTATCTTTGCTTCTTTAGAATTTATACTTTGATAAATATTTGCAATCATAACGCCTATTGAAAAGCATAAAATTCCTCTTCCAACTAAGGAATTTAATAATACAGGATAGTTCCATTCGGCAGTAATAATATATGCACCCAAAATACCTAAGCAACAAAAAAAACAAGTAACCATTCTTCTATTTCTAGAAAAATACACTACTAGATAAAATATGATATATAGTAAAAAGCATACACTAATGCACCAAGAGGGCGCATTAAAAGACCAATCTATACATAATATACCATCTTGACATAAAAAAATGTTTAATAGCAGATGCCACAAATCAAAATTCGAATATACAAAAGTATCTCCTATCTGAATTTTATGCCAAAACTCAAATATAATTACTAAGCCCAATGTTAAAATAAAAAGAGGATATATTTTTATTAAACGTTTATAAATATATTCACTAAATTCCATTTTATGACAATGAATACACTCATAATATCCCCAAAACATTCCCATCCCAGATAGCATAAAAAATAATTCTACCATTAGCCAACCAAATGGATATGACCATTTAAAAATAAAATCAAAGGGACTTCCATTTGCAGGCGAAAAATGCTGATAATGCCACACAAATGCAACAATACAAGCAGCAAAAAATTTTAGAGAATTCAAACACCTTGTATCATACTTACTTTCCATTGTATACCCCATTACGCTCCCAATTTACTTTTCCATATTAGCATAGCTATTAACAACATGAAAGAACTTATCTGATGATTTCTAATATTTTTGAAATATCATAAGCCTTTTGTTTGTTGTTCTTTTCAAGTGTCTTTTTGTCTTTGACAAGTCCATTATATTCATCAACTAGGTTATTATATTCAACCGTCAATTTATCCAATCGGTTATTTAATTCCTGGTTTTCTTCTTCCATTTTCTTTTATATTCCTTTGCAGATATTCCGCCCTGTTTTACTTCTTCGGTTTCTTCATATTCTTCAATATCAAAACCGCCTTTTTTTAGAATTAGGGTCATTACTTTATGCATAGAAGTGATAAAATCTCTTGTTATCAAGGTCTTTGAACTTAACCTATTATCTTCGGTAATTACTAACATATCTAAATGTAAATGCGGGCAACCGCCCTCATCACTATGACAAGCTCTTTTGCAATTCATTGTACGTAATACATATTCCCTCACATTTTTCAATTTGAAACTTTTCTGTTCTTCCTTTGTAGTTCTTCTTTCTCATATCTTTCCTCCTTCCCAAAATCTCCCCCAAAAAGTCTATAACAACTATTTTGGATACTTTTTGGGAAATTAACGCTTTTAGAATCCTTGATTTTACGCTATTTTTATCTTCCCAAAATCTCATTTCCCAAAATGTACTCTATCCCTGCATTTTTCTATTATCTTCATTGCAAAAAATCTTCATCCTAAGCAACTCCATAATATACAACTTTTTTCTTCTACTCATCTCTCTTCCTTTCTTCTCTTTTCAGAGAATAATTGAAATGAAATGAAGTGGTTAGATGTCTTTCAATCCTTGAAAATAAAAGAAAAAAATAGACCCTGATAAGAAGATTTACTCCTATCAAGGTCTACATTATTTCTCTATTCTTTTCTGCCCTTTCTCTCGACTCTTCGCTTCATTGTCTTATTTAGTCAGAATAAACTTTTTCTGCGAAGAGGATAAATGAGATTTGCAGGGACAATATGTACTATTCCATCTCGATAGTTCCTGGTGGCTTGGAGGTCAAATCATATAGAACTCTATTTACACCCTTAACCTCGTTAATGATTCTACTCATAACACGCTGTAAGATTTCAAATGGTATTTCTGCACTTTCTGCTGTCATGAAATCAATAGTCTTAACGGCTCTTAATGCTACAGCATAATCATATGTTCTCTCATCACCCATAACACCAACTGACCGCATATTTGTAAGCGCTGCAAAATACTGGTTTGGCATCCACGCTGGATCTACACCATTAGCATCTTTATATTCCTTTGCTGCGGTCTCCACTTCGCTTCTATAGATCCAGTCAGCATCCTGAACAATTTTAACTTTTTCGTCTGTTACTTCGCCTATTATACGAATTCCAAGTCCTGGTCCTGGGAATGGCTGACGGAATACTAAGTACTCTGGTATTCCAAGCTCAAGTCCAGCTTTACGAACTTCATCCTTAAATAAATCTCTAAGTGGTTCTATAATTTCCTTAAAGTCAACAAAATCAGGAAGTCCACCTACATTGTGGTGTGACTTAATTACAGCCGACTCACCACCAAGGCCCGATTCAACTACGTCCGGATATATAGTTCCCTGTGCAAGGAAATCAACAGCTCCGATTTTCTTCGCTTCTTCCTCAAATACTCTGATGAATTCTTCACCAATGATTTTACGCTTTCTTTCCGGCTCTGTGACACCTGCTAACTTCGAATAGTATCTTTCCTGAGCATTTACCCTGATGAAATTAAGATCAAACTGTCCACCTTCACCAAATACGTGCTCAACCTCATCTCCTTCATCCTTACGAAGAAGACCATGATCTACAAACACGCAAGTAAGCTGCTTACCAATAGCTCTTGAAAGAAGACCTGCAGCAACAGATGAGTCAACTCCGCCTGATAGTGCAAGAAGAACTTTACCATCTCCAACTTTCTCACGAATTGCCTTTATGGATTCCTCAACAAAAGAATCCATTCTCCAGCTTCCGCTACAATTACAAATGCCACGTACGAAATTGTAAAGGATTTCCTTTCCCTTTGCTGTATGAAGAACTTCTGGGTGGAACTGAATTCCATAAAGTGATCTTTCAACATTTTGACAAGCTGCAACTGGACAATCATCCGTATGTGCAATTGCCTCAAATCCTGGAGCCATCTTAGAAATATAATCAAAATGACTCATCCATACAACTGTTTCATCTTCTACTTCTTTAAACAGAGTATCCTTAGCTCCATCTATGTATGTCTTTGTCTTTCCATATTCTCTAACTGGAGCACTCTCAACCTTACCACCAAGAACCTGATGCATAAGCTGTGCACCATAGCATAAGCCTAAAATAGGAACTCCTATATCAAAAAACTCTGGTGCGCAAGTAGCCGCTCCTTCTCTGTATACGCTATCTGGTCCTCCTGTTAGAATAATTCCCTTAGGATTCATTGCTTTAATTTTATCAAGAGGTGTTTTATATGAGTAAATCTCACAGTATACATTACATTCTCTTACACGCCTTGCAACCAGCTGGTTATACTGGCCACCGAAATCAATTACGAGAATCTTTTCATTAACCATAGTTAATCCTTTAACCTTTCTATGCATTTATAACATAATGAATTATTATACTATTCTTCTCACAGTTATGATAGACCTGTAAAGAGCATTTGATATTTTAATTCCTGTTGCCTGTGTAGATGCATGAACAATAAGTCCATTTCCAATATATATTCCTACATGTCCACCGTAATATATAATATCTCCTGGTGCTGCTTCTGAATAGCTAACTTCTCGTCCAAAACCTGCCTGAGCACCTGATGAACGTGGAAGTGAAATACCAAATTCACTGTAAACAGCAGATGTAAAGCCTGAACAGTCAGCCCCATTTGTTAAGGATGTTCCACCTGGTACATACGGATTTCCTACAAATTGAACTGCAAAATTTGCAATCTCCTGACCCTTTGAAGATCCGCCACCACCAGATGATGAAGAGCTTTCTGAACTACTTGAGCTCTCTGAACTGTTAGAATTATCTGAACTACTTGAGTTGTCGTTATCTGATTGCGATGAACTGCTATCAGAATCATGACTATCATTATTATTAGAATCACTGTCATCTGAAGAAGTACTCTCTGATTCGCTTCTATTAGCTTCCTCTTCAGCTGCTTTTCTTTTTGCCTCTTCTTCTGCCTTACGTCTTGCTTCTGCCTCAGCTTTTTTCTTTGCTTCTTCTTCTGCTTTCTTTCTTGCAGCTTCTAAAGCCTTTCTCTTTTCCTCAGCCTCCATAGCCTTTATTTCTTCTGACTGTTTCTGGATCTGATTCTTGTACTCACTTGCTTTTTCTTTTGCATTAGACAATTCTTCTTCAAAATTTTCTAATGTCTCTGAGTACTCATCTATGAGCATTTGAAGCTCCATTTCCTGATCTACTGCATCTGCTTTAATTTCCTCAAGTTCTTGCATTTCTTCGTCAAGAATTTTCTGCTTCTCTATTACTTCTTCTCTTGTCTGCTCATATAAATATAACTGATATCTATCATATGCATACAGCTTCTCTGAATATGTAGACTTATTTACCGCATCTGCATATTTTCTTGATTCTAGAAGAATCTGCATATATGTAGTATCACCTTTTTCATACATATATTTAATACGCTTATTCATTGCCCATTTTTGTTTTTCCTGTTTTGCAAGAGCAATGTCATACTCGGCCTTGGCTGTCTCTATCTCGTCTTCTTTATTCTCTATATCACTATTGATAATCTGAATTGTTACAAGCAAATCAACGAGCTGCTGCTCGTACTCTTCTGCTTCTGCCTCCATGTTTTCCTTTTCTTCTTCAATATGTTCTATATCCTTATTGATAGAATCAAGTTTCTTTTCAGCATCCTTTTTTTTATTTTTAGCATCGGAAATTGGACTGGCCGACACGCTTAGAACATTAGTAAATATCATCACTAATGCCATGACCGTCCATAGAATCCTCTTATTCATTATTTACCCTCATTAAAAGCAGGTTTCCCTACTAAAAAATAACTATGTATGCCCTCACATACATAGTTATTATAACTCAAATAAATCTACTCCTCAATATGCTCAATACCCATTGCGATAATTGTTCTCACATGTTCATCTGCTAATGAGTAATATATTGACTTTCCATCTCTACGGTTTTTAATAAGCTTTGCCTGCTTTAAAACCTTAAGCTGATGCGATACAGCCGACTGATTCATATTAAGTGACTCTGCCAAATCTCCAACACTCACTTCTTCATCAAAAAGCTTAAAAAGAATTCTTATTCTTGTACTATCACCAAACACCTTAAATAATTCCGCCAAATCATACAATTCTTCTTCTGTAGGCATAGCTTTTATCTCAATATGTTCGTGTTTATGATCATGTAAATGCGCCATTACTTGTCCTCATTATGTCTTTATCACATTATATGTTATTGTTTAACTCTTAATGCTCTAATAGCATTTATTACAGCAATTATCATTACTCCTACATCTGCGAAAATAGCTGTCCACATATTTGCAATTCCGATTGCACCAAGCAACAGACAAACAAGCTTAACACCAATTGCAAAATATATATTTTCATAGACAATTCTAATACATTTTCTCGCTATTTTTACTGCAAGAGAAATCTTCTCTGGATCATCATCCATCAATACAACATCAGCTGCTTCAATAGCTGCATCTGAACCAAGAGCTCCCATTGCAACACCGATATCAGCTCTTGAAAGAACCGGTGCGTCATTGATTCCATCACCAACAAACACAAGCTTATCTTTATCTGATTTTTCATTCAGAAGTTTTTCAACAATTGATACTTTATCTCCTGGCAGAAGTTCACTATATACTTCGCTAATCTGAAGTTCAGCTGCTATTTTATCTGCTACAGATTTTGCATCACCAGTAAGCATAACAGTTTTTGTAATACCTGCATTTTTCATCTTAGCAATTGCTGACTTTGATGTTTCTTTTATTCTGTCTGAAATAATGATATAACCTGCGTATTTTCCATTAACTGCTACATGACAGATTGTTCCTACTTCATCATCACCTGAATATTCAATATTAAGTGATTTCATAAGCTTTGCATTACCAACAGCTACTGTGTCATTATTGACCTTAGCCTGAACGCCATGTCCTGCTATCTCTTCAATATCACTTACTATTCCTTCATCAATATCTTTACCATAAGCATTTTTTAAGCTTATGCTGATAGGGTGCGAACTATAGCTTTCAGCATGTGCCGCAAGATATAAAAGTTCCTCTTCACTTATGTTTTTAGGTGCTGCCTTTGTAACTTCAAATACTCCTTTTGTAAGAGTACCTGTTTTATCCATAGCAACAATCTTTGTATTAGAAAGTGCCTCCAAATAGTTGGATCCCTTAACTAAAACTCCTGCCTTTGAAGCTCCTCCGATTCCTGCAAAGAAAGTAAGAGGAATACTTATAACTAAAGCACATGGGCAACTAATTACAAGGAAAGTAAGAGCTCTGTAAATCCACTTTGTAATCTCTGGCTGACCTGTAACAAAAGCTGAAATAATTGGTGGTATTACAGCTAATGCAAGAGCAGAATAACAAACCGCTGGAGTGTATACTTTTGCAAATTTTGAAATAAAGTTTTCTGACTTTGATTTCTTTGAACTTGCATTTTCTACAAGGTCCAAAATCTTAGAAACTGTTGATTCAGAAAATTCCTTAGTTGTTCTAATCTTCAGAAGACCAGAGTTATTAATACATCCAGATATTACTTCATCTCCAGGCTTAGCTTCTCTTGGAACGCTTTCACCTGTAAGCGCTGATGTATCTAGGCTTGCTGTCCCTTCTGTAATCACACCATCAAGAGGTATTTTTTCTCCTGGTTTTACTACTATTATTGATCCAATTTTTACTTCAAATGGATCTACTGTACTAATCTCTCCATCTACCTCAAGGTTAGCATAGTCAGGTCTTATGTCCATAAGCTCGGAAATGTTTCTACGGCTCTTTCCAACTGCATAACTCTGGAACAATTCTCCTATTTGGTAGAAAAGCATTACCGCAGTTCCTTCAACATAATCTCCAAGAAGTATCGCTCCAACAGTTGCAACCGCCATTAGGAAGTTCTCGTCAAATACCTGCTTATTCTTGATTCCCTTGAATGCCTTTTTTAAAATATCATATCCAATTACTAAATATGGAATCATATAAAGAGCAAAACGTATAATACTGTCTTCTGGAAGTATACTCTCCGGTATAAACGAATATGCTACCAATAACACAATTGCAATTATTATTCTTGTTAAAACTTTTTTCTGCTTCTTTGTCATTTCGCTGCCTCTATAGTTTATATTTAGAATTCGATGTCACAATCGTCTTCAACCTTTTTACAATTCTTAAGAACTTCCTTCATAACCTTCTTCTCATCAGCTCCATCCTTGAATGTAACTTTCATCTTAAGAGTCATGAAATTTACTACACAGTTCTCAACACCTTCTGTTTTCTTAGCTGCATCCTCCATAAGGTTTGCACAATTAGCACAATCAACTTCAATTCTGTAATCTTTTGTCATCACTATTTCCTCCAATATATAATGTTAGTGTCTTAAGTCTTAAAGCCAATCCATATTTCCTCATATGAATGTCTGTTCATATGTTTATATTAACATTAATTTAAAATTTGTCAATAACTAATTAAAAAAAACCATGAACTACAAAACTGTAACTCATGGTCATAAAATAAAGCTAAGTATTTAGTTATATTATTTCTTCTACATATGAGAGCGAATATCCTTCCGGAGCTTTTAATATTGTTCCTTTATATGTGGTACCAAAAACTTCTGTAATAAATGTCTTTTCGTTATTATTTATTTCCTGCGACAGACCATTACTATCATTTACAAATTCTACTTTTCTCATATCAAGCGAAAGTCCCATACCTGTAGCTTTAAGAATTGCTTCCTTAAGAGTCCACAGATCGTAGAATTCTTCACTACTTTTTATCATCTTAAGTTCACTTTCAGTACATATTCTTTTTGCTATTTTTTCATAATCTCTTCTATCCGAGTGCTTTTCTATATCTATACCACACTCCCTATCAGAGACTATACACGCAACATAGTCTCCTGAATGAGATAGGGAAAATTGAATCGCATCTTTACCATCATTGTCATAAATATGTGGCTTACCTTTTTCGTCATAGGTTAGCATCACAGGTACCTCAATTCCCTCTACGACTTCATTTATCATCTCATTAAGAAGATACTCGACACATACAGACCTTTTTTTATCCGCATCCGTCTTTAGCTTTGACGTCTTTTCAAGTCTTGCACTAGAAACATGCTTGGTTACTTCCTCAATATTCACTTCATTTATATTTAGATACCTATATTTCATCTTGTCATTTCCCAAAAAGTAACTGCGCTTGCTGCTGCCACATTTAATGAATCAACACCGTGCGCCATCGGAATTTTAACGGTATAATCACATAATTCCAGAGTCTCTTTCCTGATTCCAGTTCCTTCTGTACCAAGAATAATAGCCTTTTTCTCACAATTTTTAATTCTTTCATCTCTTATATCAAGTGTATCATCAAGAAGAGCCGTTGCTATAATACTAAATCCACTTTCTTTAAGAATTTTTATTCCTGAATCCGGCCAGCCTGTTTTTTTGTCAAAAAAAGTCCATGGCATTTGAAACACTGTCCCCATACTCACTCTTGATGCCCTTCTGTAAAGAGGATCAGCACATCCTGATGTAAAAAGTAATGCATCTATATTCATAGCTGCAGCACTTCTTACTATTGCACCAACATTTGTCGGATTCATTACATCTTCAAGAATTACAATTGTCTTCGCTTCTGAAAGAATCTCTGAAACAAATTCTGCGATGCTTATAAGAGTTTTTCTTTTCATCATGCAAAGCATTCCTCTTGTGAGACCATATCCAGCAATATTCTTTAACACATCATGTGTCCCAACATATACAGGAACATTACATTTATCCATAGTACTTCTTATCTCATCTGTAATGTTTTCTTTTTCTGCAAGAAATGATACAGGTTCATAGGACGCATTTAATGCTCTTTCAATTACTTCACAACTTTCAGCAACAAAATAACCAGGCGCTGGTTCATTGACATGGAAAAGCTGATTTTCGTTATAATCAATATATAAACTTATTCTTTCATCACTAAGAGATTTTATTTCTGTGTATTCCATATATACTCTTTTTAAGCCAATCTTATTATATGATTTTACATGTCAAACAATACGCCCTATATTTTAGCACATTTATTTTTTATTGCAGTATTTAATATGTTATTATGTTTTTGTAACAACTGTTGATGGGGTGTAGTAATCATACTATTAACCACATAGTTTATTAGAAAGGAACGTCCAGAATTTATCACCTGGATTACATGAAAAAATGAAAAGCGTAAATGACTTAGTTACACTTAACAATGGAATGGGAATTCCATGTGTAGGATTTGGAACTTACAATGAAAAAGGCGGCGACAACTACAAAATGATTCTTGATGCTATGGAATGTGGTTATCGATATTTTGACACAGCCTCACTATATGAAACTGAAAGAGATTTAGGCCGTGCAATTAAGGATAGCGGATTAAAAAGATCTGAACTCTTCCTCGCTTCAAAAGCCTGGCATGATGAGCTTGATGATATTGATGCTGCTCTTGAAAGATCACTTAATAGAGTTGGCACTGACTACTTCGATATCTTTCTTATTCACTGGCCTCGTCAGTTTTCAGGAGATGATTATAAAGAACGAGATGTTAAAGCATATAAATGCTTAGAAGCTGCTGTTAAATCGGGAAAAATCAAGGCTATCGGACTTAGTAATTTCCTTCCACATCATGCTAAGAATATACTTGATAACTGTGAAATCAAGCCAGTTATTGATCAGCTTGAAATTCACCCTGGCTATACACAGGAAGCTGCACAAAGCTATCTTAAAGATAATAAAATCGTCCCACAGGCTTGGAGCCCTCTTGGACGTGGAAGCATGATTACAAATAATCTTCTTTCTGATATGGGAAAAAAATATGACAAGTCACCTGCACAGATTGCTCTTAGATACATTGTACAGGAAGGAATTATTCCTATTGTTAAATCTGGTAACAAGGAAAGAATGATTCAGAATATGCAGATTTTCGACTTTGCAATTGATGACGAAGATATGTCAATTATTAGAAATATGCCACAATCTACATGGCTTGGTGAACATCCTGATTTCAACATCCCAGATAGAAAAAGTAATTTAAATCAATAATACATAATAAAAGGGCGGTCATAATGACTGCCCTATATTATTATCTAAAATATCCACTTATATATATTCCGTCTTCCTCATATCTCTCTTCTGTAATTTCATTTCCATTCTTTAATTCGTACAATTTATAGCTTTCGGAAAATGGAACAAATATCTCTTTATATTTTTTACCTTGTCGTAAAAATTGAATCAACGTATCTTTAAACCGTTCAAGACCTTGACCAGTCTTAGCAGAAATTCTCATGTGAGTATCAGCTTTTGGATCAATTAGAATATCGTCTCTATCAAGAACATCACACTTATTAAATAGAGTTATAATTGGCTTATTCTCTACTTTAAGTGAATTAAGTGTCTCATACACTATTTTCATTTTTTCATCATATTCTGGATCCGATGCATCTACAACATGAATTATTAAATCTGCATACACCGCTTCTTCTAATGTACTCTTAAATGCATCAATAAGATTATGCGGAAGCTTACTAATAAATCCCACAGTATCTGTAAGAAGTATTTCCTGATTATTTGGAAATTCCAAAACTCTTGTTGTTGGATCAAGTGTTGCAAATAACATATCTTCCGACAAAATATCTGCACCTGTAAGTGTATTAAGAAGTGTTGACTTTCCTGCATTAGTATACCCAACAATGGCTGCAACCTTCTTATCATTTCTTTTACGTGATTTTCTCGATGTCTCCCTATGCTTTACAACTTCGGCAACTTCTCTTTTCAGAATACTTATTCTATCGTGGATACGACGTCTGTCTATCTCTAACTTTTTCTCTCCAGGGCCCCTCGTACCAATTCCACCACCAGTACGTGACATCTGCTTTCCAAGTCCTATAAGCTTTGCCGCTCTGTACTGCATCTGAGCAAGTTCAACCTGGATTTTACCTTCATGACTTTTTGCTCTTTTTGCAAAAATATCAAGTATAACCATAGTTCTGTCCATTACAGTTACATGCAAATAGTCATTCAAATTTCTCATCTGAACTGGAGATAATTCATCATCACAACAAACAGCGTCGGCATCCAAAATATCAATGAAATTTTTAATCTCATCAAGCTTTCCGGATCCGACGTATGTTTTGTTATTGAAGTTATCAAGGTTCTGAGTAATCCTTCCAACTACTTCACCACCTGCAGTCTTAATTAATTCTGCAAGTTCATCAAGGCTTCTGTCTATATCTGACTCATCCCTTGATACTCCAACCATTATTATTTTTTCTTTACGAGCTTCATTCTCTATCATTATTAATTCATTAATGGTTTTATTTGTTCATTAATGGTCTAGCAATCTTTTCATTGAAGAACTCAATGAGTGGTCCCATGAAGAAAGCTGTAATAATTGTACCTACACCTGCAATTGTTGGAACATCACGTAATGCTCCGCCTGCCATGATAAAGAGGATGGTACCAACTATTACACATACAAGATCAGTTGCTATTCTAATATACTTAAACTGACCTTTTTTCCATGTGTTACTTATAATAAGTGCAACTGCATCATATGTGGATACACCAAGATCTGCTGTCATATAAAGAGCTGAACCTATACAAATAATTATAATACCAACTATAAGACAAATAGCACGTACAAGTACTGACGGATTTGGCATAATGCGCTGAATCAAATCATAAGTAAACTGTGTTACATATCCTAATAAAAACAAGTTAATAAAAGTAGCAAGATTAATGTAATGTCTATCGAATATCAATGCAAATGAAAGAAGAACAACATTAGCAATGACGTAAAGTGTTCCAAAGTTAATAGGTACTAAGCTATCAAGTCCTGCCATAAATGTCTGGAATGGATCAACACCAAAAGCCGCTGTCTTAAAAATAGCTACGCTAACACCACCAATAAGAACACCAAGCACTGACATAGCAATTCTTCTCTTTGGCTTCTCAATTTTCAAATTCAATTTCTCCATTTTTATCCCTTTCCATCTATCAATATGGATACTACAAATCAGTTCTATTGCTCTGGAACTACAGCAAAGAAAGTCAAGTCATCATCACTATTATTTATAAGACTGTGTGAATGTCCCTTTGGACAATAATGACAGTCTCCTTCAGATAATATTTCTTCACCATCATCATAGAGACATTTTCCCTTACCTTTTAAGATATAGATTATCTCGCTATTTGTCTCATGTTTATGATACCCTATTGTCGAACCGCTCTTCAGTGTACCATATAAAATACGATTTGTACCGTCAAATTGCATCTTTGCAATTAATTCGCCCTCTCCACCTTTAAAATTAGGTAGAATCTGTACTTCCATTTCCTTTAATCCGATGTTCATAATTTTCCTCGTCTTTCTTAAGCTAAATTAACTTGTTATATTTCCTAATCTATATCTACAGCAAATACATTTATTCCACCTGTGTAATACGTTTCAAATGGAAGTATTTCTCCTGTAATAACTTTCATTATGCTATTTTCATCACTTTCTGCTGGTACATACGGACCGTGAACACACATAAGAAGCGTCTCTCTCGACAATCTCTTATCGATCTGAACTGTAAATACATGTCCTTTAAGTCCATTATTCATCCACGTCAGTAGCGCATCCTCAGCCATAAGTTCTATAGTACGACAATCCTCTTCATGAAGTCCTATATTCTGCAAAAGTTCATATATTTCATTTGCACCTACTTCAATATTAAAGTCTAATAGCTTACCTCGATATAATACTTTTTGCCTATTTCGAATAACTGTCTCAGCCTCCAGCGACAAGTGCGTCCGGCTCATTTTTTCATATAATAGCTTCTCACCATGAGTAACTATATGAAGAGACAACATCAATGTGAAATACACATATGAAAAAACAAGTTCTGCACTTATAATCATGCATAAAATGCTTACAACTATATGTCTGTCCATGCTGAGCTTAATAAAAAATCCTATGAGAAGGGGCAAATTAATATATATGGCATATACTAGCGCTCTTGTCGCACACTGCCACATAGCAGCCTTTCCACCTCTTATGTCCTTAAGTCTTAACCCCATCAGGTACATTCCTAGTGTTCGTCCATTTGAAGCAAATGTAATAACAGCAAGAATAAAGTTAAGTATCATTATCAATTCAAAATATAGCGGAAATGATTTAATAGGATGAAGGGCAAAAAACGCAATATTACGCTTAGACAAATACACAAATAATAGTACAATTGAATTTAATATTCCTTGATCTATAATATCTGCCACAAGACGTCTTCTGAAAGATACCTCTCCACCCTGACGTACCTCAATATGGCTTGGCTGTTTAAAGAATCTCCATACATGAGTCAACTCTCCTCCAAGAAAGAATCCAAATGTATTTTGTATTAAATCATCCAGATCAAATATTCTATACGGATTAGGGTATATTCCAAATAACCCTGACAGCTGTGTAAACTCAAAAATAAGACTTATTAGAAAGCCAACAAGAATCATTTCTCTTTTTCTAAATTTGTATAGTCTTCGTAAAAAGAAACCAGATGGAACAAGCATTAATACATTAAACACTATTCCTAACATTATTCCGCCTGAAAATGCAGGAACTACAGTCTTCCAGTCCGATATTACAAGTCCTGAGTTTTTAAAGAAATCATAAAAGCAATAAAATGGTATTAGCTGAATGAAAGGCCCCTTTAATTTCTCAACATCTTTAATGGCTGGGAAAGGAAGCATAGTCATAAAGTATGCACACAATGTGAAAAATATCATAAGATAAAAATTGGCACATCTAATAACATTTATTATTTTTGTTTTTTTGTATTGAAATATTACAAAAGGTATTGTAATAGCTATTGCAATGAACGGACATATTAGTAATGCCAGGTACACTGCCATCATTAATTTATTCAAAACTATTCCCCTATGTGTGTTTTAATCCCCTAATTAACACATATATTTACAAATTTAAATATGCTCTAAAATCCAGTTATGCACATCTTCAAATACACCCTCACGCTCAATCTCATTAAGCATCTCGTGACGGCCACCATGGTATAGGATCATATCTGTATTTTCGATTCCAGCTTTTTCAAAAGCATCACATGCCTTTTCAACACCTTTACCATAATCACCTACTGGATCCTCAGTTCCTGAAATAAACAGAACCGGTAATGTTTTTGGAATCTTATTAATATTTTTATCCTTCTGAATGAAGGCAATTGATTCAAACAAAGTCTTATAACCATTGACTGTAAATTCAAATGTACAGAACTTATCATTATTATATTTTTCTACAATTTCTTCGTCTTTACAGAGCCAGTCATTTGCAGTCTTTGGATTTTCAATACGATTTAAATATGCCCCAAAGGCTAAGTTCTTAATAAACTTTGATTTATATCTGTCACCTTTAAAAAGTCCTATTAATGATGCGACAAATCGCCCTCCTGCAAGTACTACTGAAGGCTGTGATCCAGTTCCGGAAAGAATGGCACCATTAAGATCATTTCCATATGTCATAAGATATCTTCTTGCCATGAATGATCCCATGCTGTGTCCGAATAAAAAATATGGAATATCAGCTCCGTAATTACTCTTCGCATATTTAGTAATCTCATACAAATCATCAACTACTGTTTTAGATTTTTCTGCTCCAAAATATCCTAAATCGTCGTCATCCTTAGCTGTATTTCCATGTCCTAAGTGATCATTTCCTATAACCAAAATATTTTTTGAAGCCATATAATTTGCGAATTCATCATAACGACCTATATGCTCAATCATTCCATGAGAAATTTGAACTATTGCCTCTATTTTTCCTTCTGGTTCCCATATATACACATGTAAATTATTCTTTTTATCAGTTGATGGTAATTTAAGTTCTTTCATATTTTCACCTTTACATTCTTAATGCCCATTCGCTACAATCAATTACCTTATCACAAAGTCCATCATAAAATTCTGGTTCATGACATATGAGAATAATCGTACCTTTATACTCAAGCAAAGCCCTCTTAAGTTCTTCCTTTGCATCTACATCAAGATGATTCGTAGGCTCGTCGAGAAATAAAATGTTGCTCTCTCTATTCATAAGTTTACAAAGTCTTAGCTTAGCCTGCTCTCCACCTGATAATACTCTCTCCTGGCTTTCTATGTTTTTTGTGGTAAGACCACATTTTGCAAGAGCTGATCTGCATTCATATTGCGTAAATGATGGGAATTCTTCCCAAATCACATCGATACATGTTTTAGAACTTGGCTTTACTTCCTGTTCAAAATACCCTATAAACTGGATATCTCCCCTCTCTACTTCGCCTGACAGAGGTTTAATTTCACCTAATATACTTCTGAATAGTGTAGTCTTTCCTATTCCATTTGCGCCTCGAAGAACTACCCTGTCTCCACGTTCAACATACATATTTATTGGCTTTGACAATGGCTCATCATATCCAATAATTAGGTCTTTTGTTCTAAATATTTCCTTACCGGATGTACGTGCTGTTTTAAAATTGAATTCAGGTTTTGGTTTTTCTTTCTGGAGTTCAATCACATCCATTTTATCAAGTTTTTTCTGACGAGACATCGCCATATTTCTTGTAGCAACCCTTGCTTTATTTCTTGCAACAAAATCTTTTAGTTCTGCAATTTCCTGCTGCTGTTTATTGTATGCCGCTTCAAGCTGTGACTTTTTCATTTCATACACTTTCATGTACTCATCATAGTCGCCAACATATCTCTCAAGCTTCAAATTATCCATATGATAAATAATATTAATAACTGAATTTAAAAATGGGATATCATGAGAAATAAGAATAAAAGCATTTTCATACTCCTGCAAATATCTTTTAAGCCATTCTATATGCTGTACATCAAGATAGTTAGTTGGCTCGTCAAGTAACAGTATGTCTGGCTTTTCTAACAATAACTTTGCAAGGAGCACCTTTGTTCTCTGTCCACCTGACAATTCTGAAACATCTCTATCAAGTCCTAAATCTGTTAATTCAAAAGCTCTTGCTATTACATCAACTTTAGCATCTATCATATAGAAATCGTGGGAATCAAGCATGTCCTGAATTGTTCCCATCTCTTCCATTAGCTCATTCATTTCGTCATCAGAAATTGAAGCATCAGAAAGTTTGTCACAAATCTCATTCATTCGTGACTCCTGTTCAAGTAAAAAGTTGAACGCACCCTTAAGTACATCTTCTATTGTCTGTCCCTTATTTAGGACAGTATGCTGGTCAAGATATCCAACTCTAACATTTTTTGCCCACTCTATTTTTCCAGCATCTGGCATTAACTTGTCCGTAATTATGGACATAAATGTAGACTTACCTTCACCATTAGCTCCGATAAGTCCTATATGTTCACCCTTTAACAATCTAAATGATACATCATCAAATATGGCACGGTCGCCAAATCCATGGGATAAATTTTCAACATTTAATATGCTCACGAATCTTTTGTTCCTTTCGCTTTATTATTAAATTATATTAGATTCATATTCTTAAGAATAAATAACCAAAGTGTAAGTGTAAAAGCAGAAATAAGCGTTGTACACATTACTGTTCCTGCACTTGTTTGTCCATCATGACCCATCGATTTTGCCATTACAAACGAACTAACAGTAGTCGGTGAACCAAGCATAATTAAAATCGCCAATAACTTATCTCTTCTATATCCAACATATATCGCTAATGGCAAAAACATTATACAAAAACCTACAAGCTTAAATGTAGTAGATGTTATTACTGTTGCTACATTATTGCCTATAGCTTTTAAATCAAGGCTTGCGCCCAATGCCATAAGCCCAAGAGGTGTTGCAATATTTCCTATATAGGTAATACTTTTCTTAAAAATAAATGGGCTTGGAATTCTAAATATAGACCATACAAAGCCAAAAACAATGCCTAAAATAATCGGATTTGTAATAATACCATAAAGTGTTTTCTTTAAAGTATCCTTTGAAAACTTTTCATTTTTTCCAGGTTTTAAAATTGTAAGCAAAATTACTGCAGTGATGTTGTAAAGAGGCACCGCACCAACAATCATTAATGGTACAAAACCAGCATCATCATATAAATTCTGTACAATACCAACTCCCAACAAAGCAGCCGATGATCTAAATGATGCCTGTATAAATTCTGCCTTATCATCTATTCCCTTGAAAATAACAGTTATAACTGCAAGTATCATAATAGATGCTAAAGTTGTAAGAAAGCAAAACAATACAAATCCCGTGTCCCATACATCAGAGAAATGTTCTTCATACAATTCTCCAAAAACAAGAACCGGGAGTGCAATCTTGAATACAAAAGCATTCATTTCCTTTGTGAAATTTTCACTCATTATATTAGTGCGTCTAAACACATAACCAACTACCATCATTATGAAGATTGGCATCGTTGCATTCAGACAGTAAATTAGATTTTCAAGCATATCTTTATTATATCAAAAAACAAAATAAAGGCACTATGAAATAACATCATAGTGCCTAGATTTAGTGTATTTTAATAAGAACAATTATCTGTCAGATAACAATATATATAAATGCCTACTTGTAAATATTAGTTGATAAATATTTGAATGCATTATCTGCACATATGGCAACAATGTTCTTTCCCTTTGCTTCAGGTCTCTTTGCAATCTGCGCAGCAACATTTACTGCCGCAGATGCTGACTGTCCAAGAAAGATTCCATCTGTTTTAACAAGTTCTCTTCCTGTTTCATATGCCAAATCTGCATTTATATCAATAATTTCATCGTATACAAAATCATATTCTTCAAAATATCTGATTTTTCTTTCCTCAGGAACCCCATCAAAAACAAGCACACCATCAAGTGTATTTCTCTCAGGGAATCTAGGATCTTTAAGAGATTCTTTTGCCGGCTGAACACCAATAATCTTTATATTAGGATTCTTTTCCTTAAGGTACTTTCCTATTCCAATGATAGATCCACCTGTACCAACAAGTGCTACTAAGTAGTCCACCTTTCCATCTGTTGCATCCCAAATTTCTGGACCTGTTGTAGCGATATGTGCATTAGGATTTTCAGGATTTCTTCCCTGATTGATATAATAATATCCCTTTTCTTTTGCATATTTAGCGATCAAATCATAGAAAGGATCAAATGCTAGTCCTTTTTCTGCAATAAGTTCATTGACTCCTGGAATATCCTTAAACTCAAGGAAAATAGCCCCGTAAGCTTTTAAAATCTGTGTTCTTTCTGCCGATACTCCTGGCTGTAATACACAAGCAAATTTATATCCTAATGCATTAGCATATGCCGCAAGAGCAATTCCTGTATTACCACTACTAAAGTCAATTATAGTATCTCCTGGTTTTATTTCACCTCTATCCTCTGCATCTTTAATCATGTTATACGCCGCACGATCTTTTACTGATCCTGATGGGTTAAAATATTCAAGTTTTGCAAGTACTGTTGCCTCGAGTCCATTTTTCTTCTCAAAATTTGTTAATTCTACAAGTGGTGTTTCTCCAACAAGTTCTGCTATTGATTTATATATCTTTCTTTCTGCCATTATTCTATCCTCCGTTTTATGTTATAAAATTTATCTTTGTTCTAAAAAGCATATTCGATTGTGTTTATTAAATTCTCTTTGTTTTCTGCTGCTGCAAGTGATAAAAGACTCCATGCATTTCCAGCCGTTCCAATATATAGCCCTGTGTAACTATGAACATTTTGTGGAATTGTCCTCCACCAGTTTCCATACCAACGTCTTATATGCTGCTGTGAGTACATATCGCTACCATCATTGACGAATGACTGACCTATAATGAACTTTGCTGTTCTTCTCGCATATTTTAAGAATTCTTCTTCACCTGTTAATTTATAGACAGATACAAAGTGCTCAAGTATTCCTGGTGTTCCACAACACAATGCTTGACTTGGCCAATAGCCTCTTGAAAATGTTTCCGGTGCGCCTGCATTAATTATTCCTCTCGATAATTTCTTTACCCAATCTAGATACTCTTGATCATTTGTAATTCTATATAATGCATCAAATAATATTGCCGTTCCAGCAGGTCCATGACACCAGCTAAGATAATAGAATGCAGTAGATGGACCTCTCTCCAAGCTATCAAGATACGGTACTAAAACGGCTTCATCGTCACCAACTGCAATTCCTTCTATATATTTTGCTGCATCTATTGCTGCATCCAAATATTTTTGTTCTTTAGTAGCATTATATAGAATAGTGAAAAGCCAGCCTACACCTGAAGTTCCGTGTGCCATGTTTACCCAGAAAACATCTTTTGGAAAATCAATAATCGTAAGGTCTACTACATTCCAATACTTGCCACCATTTGGTGCTGGAGCAGCTTTTGTTAGGATATAATCCCCAAGCTTTTTAGCTGCATCAAGGTATTTCGAATCATTTGTAAGTTCCCAGATAAAAACTAAATATGTAATGAATCCACCATCTCCACACAAATCAACCTGTTCGCTCCAATGTATTCCACCATCCTCTTCCTTTGACAGTTTAAGAACATCATCTGCAACCTTCACAGCATACTCTTTGTATTTCTCCTCTTTTGTAATCTTGTAAAGGTTTAAGTGTAGATACGCTTGACCTGTCGGACCATTATAATATCCTATTTTCCAACCCGGCATATTCTTCACATGTACTAGCTTATCTGCAGGTGCATTACTATTTAGCGTTCTTTCATAAAACTCTATACCTTCGTCAGTAGCAATAATGTGATCTGCTGCCTGCTTTGCTTCATCAAGGTACTCAGCCTTTCCCGTAACTTCATACAATCTTAGATAAAACAACCCTATACCTGCTGATCCACCATATAATGCTTTTTCTGTAAGCATCGGATAATCAGAAAAATCTTCATCTGAATCAGGACTCTGCTCCCAGATTTTACCATTTTCAGTAAATTTCTCTGTGGATTTAATCCATTCTGCGGCTTCCTCAGCAATTCGAATATAATCATCTGCCTTATACGGCTTGAATAAATAGTTTTGTGCCATTTGTTTACCTCTTCTTTCCTACTAGGTAAGTAGGTTTTATCTATGCACATAATAACATTTACTTATCACACTGTCTAATTATTATATTTTCTTATCAGTTATAAATATTACTTATAACAAAAAAGGAGGTGTATTACACCTCCTATACGATACCGGCTGGACTCGAACCAACAACTTCAGTTTTGTAAACCTATGCCTTTCCAGCGGCCACGGCACCTTGTTTGTAGTATGGAGTCCTCATTGACTCCATACTACCGGGCTGATTTGTGAAAAAACATTAATTATTAAATAATGGAGTTGATAAATATCTATCACCTGAATCAGGAAGCAATGCTACGATCACTTTGCCCTTGTTTTCAGGTCTCTTAGCTAAAATCTCTGCTGCCTTAAGTGCTGCTCCTGATGAAATACCTACTAAAATTCCTTCTGATGTAGCAAATGCTCTGCCTTCTGCAAACGCATCCTCATTTTCAATTGTGATTATTTCATCATATATCTGAGTATTAAGAACATCTGGTACAAATCCAGCACCAATACCCTGAATCTTATGTGCTCCTGGTACACCTGTAGATAATACTGCACTTGTAGCTGGCTCTACTGCTACGATCTTTACGTTAGGATTCTGTTCCTTAAGGTATTCTCCAACACCTGTAACAGTTCCGCCTGTACCAACACCTGCTATAAATATATCTACTTTTCCATCTGTCTGGTTCCAAATTTCTGGACCTGTTGTTGCTTTATGAACTGCCGGGTTAGCTGGGTTTACAAACTGACCAAGGATTACTGATCCTTCGATTTCTTTGTTAAGTTCATCTGCCTTAGCAATAGCACCTTTCATTCCCTTAGCGCCTTCAGTAAGAACAAGTTCTGCACCATACGCCTTAAGAAGATTTCTTCTCTCAACACTCATTGTGTCTGGAAGTGTGAGAATTGCCTTATATCCTTTAGCAGCTGCAACTGATGCAAGACCAATACCTGTATTTCCTGAAGTTGGCTCGATAATTGTTGCGCCTGGCTTTAATATTCCCTTTTTCTCTGCGTCCTCGATCATTGCGAGTGCAATTCTGTCTTTTACTGATCCAGCTGGGTTTAAGTACTCAAGCTTTGCAAGTACTGTTGCCTCTGTAATCTCTCTTTTCTTTGCATAACCATTTACCTGAAGTAATGGTGTTCCACCGATTAATTCTGCTGCACTCTGTTTAATATCACTCATATTTTTTTCCTCCATTTTCAATGTTTTTCTGTTTATTTTATGCTCCGTCTAGCTATCTTACTTGGTCGAAGCAATGTGTTTCTTAACCTGTTTTTATAGTATCACTTGAAAATGGATTTGAAAAATTCATATATTTTATCGTTCATGATTAGTTTTAGTTATCACTAAACAACATATGCTTAAAATTATTCAAAAAAAAGAACCAGCCTTAGGCTGGTTCAACATAATTTTCTAATTCTTCTATATAAGTGGTTCCTATATCACTAACCTCGTGATTTGATCTCACTATATATCCGATTGTAAGCGGATCTTCTTCTTTTAACTTAATAACAACAAAATCATCTTTTAATGCAATACTTTCTGTCATATTTCCAGTTCCTATGGAATACCCATTAAGCGCAGCCATAAGTTCCGCTGTAGTAGCTCTGTCATTTGACTTTATAAGTTTATTAAAATCATAGTCTGCCAAAGCTTCCTCTGTAAGATAATATTCGCTTTCGCTATTCTGATCAAATGAAATACATGGATAATCTACTAGTTCCTCTAATGATATTTCCTTCCTATTAGCAAGTGGATGAGTCTTCCACATATATGCATATGTATTTCTAGTCATAATAGGTACAAATTCTAACTGATATTCTCTAAACAACTTTTTTATAAGCTTTTCATTACTTTCTGAATACGAAATTATACCTATTTCACTTTTCATATCCCTAACATCTTTTAGTACATCATCTGTTCTTGTCTCATTAACAGAATAAGAATATTTCTCAGAGTCGTATTGCTTGATTGTTTTGATAAATGCATGTAGTGCAAATACGTAATGCTGCATAGATACACTGAAATGTTTCTTATCTTTCCATTTTTCAATATATCTATCTTCTATTACCTCATACTGACTCACAGCCTGTTTTGCATATGTAAGAAAATCTATGCCTTCAGCGGTAATAATTACTCCCTTGTTATTACGCTCGAATATTTTAATATTAAGTTCTTCCTCAAGCTCTCGTATTGTAGATGACAGAGCTGGCTGTGATATATATAATCTACTGGCTGCCTCACGCATTGATTTTGCATTAGCGAGCGCTATCACATATTTAAGCTGTAAAATTGTCATTAAGCACACCTCAAATCATGTCTTACACTTTCAAGTATTGCATCTGCAAGCATGCTATGCCCTACCTCATCCATGTGCTCCTGATCTGAAACACTTGGAACAGCAAATTCTGATGCTGCAAGAAAATGAACATTTTTCTCTATTGCCAATTTTTCGTATTGTTCCTTAAGTTTCTTAGATACAACTACTGAATTTCTGTTAAATTCAGGATCAAACTCATCCTTCCACACTTCATCACCCAAAACTATTGGTGATATGAGAAGCACATTTTCAGGAGAAATATGCTGAAGTACCAGATCTAAACATTCCTCAACACCTTTTGCAATCTCATTGGCCGTATTGCCATAGTATGTCTTACAATCGTTTGTTCCTAGCATAAGAATTACAGAATCAATATCGCTAGTCTCATCAAAGATTTCCTTAAGAGTATTTACTCCCTTTCTGTTAGGTCTTGTCTCATCCTCGAAAACTGTAGTTCTTCCGCAGAGTCCCTGCTCTATGATGTGAACATTATTCTCATCTAATTTTTCCTGAAGTCTGCTTGTCCATCTGACACCCCAAGGAAATCTTTCTTTTGTTCTCGGATTATATCCCCATGTATTAGAATCGCCAAAGCATAATATATTTTTCATAATAAATCTCCATGACTATTTTGCAAATTTTCTTCGTCTGAATTTACTATATCACTGCCTTATTTCTTCGTCTAATACACATAATTTTTAATCAGTGATAAATATTACTTATCACTCATAATGTTTTTTATCCTCTCAAGTGCCTCAAGTAAAATACTTCTTGGGCAGGCAACATTAATTCGTTCAAATCCAATTCCTGTTTTTCCAAAAATCTTTCCACTATCTAACCACAGCTTAGCCTTTTTAATAATCAGATCATCCAATTCTCTTGCACACAATCCTGTATTATTAAAATCAAGCCAGATTAAATAAGTTCCTTCTGTTGGAATCAATTTGACTCCTGGTAAGTTTTTCTCAATATATTCTTCAGCAAATTCGATATTAGCTTTTATATACTTCTTAACAGCCTCATACCATTCATCACCATAGTTGTATGCCGCCATAGTAGCTGCAATACCAAATCGGTTTGGCTCATCAAGTCCGGCAACATCATATTCTTTAACAAATTTTTTCTTCAGCTCTTCGTTTGCAATAAATATATTTGACTGCTGCGCACCAGCAAGGTTGAATGTCTTACTTGGTGCTGTTGCTGTAATTGTAAATTCCTTGTATTCAGGCTTAATTTCTTGAAAAATTGTGTGGCTTCCACTCCAAATAAAATCAAAATGAATTTCATCACTGAATACGATTACACCATTCTTACTACATATATCACCAAGCTTCTCAAGCTCATCTTTAGTCCATACTCTTCCAACTGGATTATGAGGATTACAAAGAATAAAAAGCTTAACATTATTTTCTTTTATTTTGTTTTCAAAATCTTCAAAATCTATTGAGTAATGTCCGGCCCCATCATAAATCAGGTCATTGCTCACTAATTTCCTGCTATTCTGAATGATTATATTACTAAATGGATAATATACCGGCTGCTGTATAATTACTGCATCCCCAATTTCTGTATATGCGCGAATAGCATTTGCAATTGCAAAACATACTCCAGGTGTATGTACATGCCACTCAGGATAAACAGCCCAGTCATGATGCCTTTTCATCCAACCAGCAACTGCTTCAAAAAAACCATCTCCATTTTGTATATTCGAATATCCATAAATGTTATGTGAGACAACCTCATTAAGTGCATCCTCTACATAAGATGTAGTTTTAAAGTCCATGTCTGCTACCCAAAGTGGAAGAACATCCTCTGGATATCCTCTCTTTACAGCAAAATCATATTTTAAACAATGGGTGCCTTTTCTATCTATTACTTTATCAAAATCAAGATTTCTTTCTGACATGTTAAATCCTTTTCTCTGCTTCCTTTACAGCTAAATATATAATGCCTTATATCCATCATATGAATCTATCGCATACTTAAGGTCTGCTATAAGATCTCTGCTATCTTCAATTCCCGCTGACATACGTAATACGCAATCTGTTATTCCATTTTTAATTCTTACTTCCTCTGGAACATCCGCATGAGTCTGTGTGCAAGGATATGTAAGTAATGTCTCAACTCCTCCAAGACTTTCCGCAAATGGAATCAATTTTGTATGCTTTAAAATATGCTTTGCGAGTGCAGCACTTTCTACCTCAAATGTAAGCATTGCACCAAATCCTCTTGCTTGAGATTTGCTGATTTCATATCCCTTTGTTCCTTCTATTCCAGGATAGTATACCTTTTTAACTTTAGGCTCTGAAAGCAGATACTCAACTATAGCTTTTGCATTCTCCTGTGACTTTTCCATACGAATAGGTAAAGTCTTAATTCCTCTTAAAATGAGCCAGCTGTCAAATGGTGCAAGACCTGATCCAACTGTTTTAATTATAAATCTAAGCTTATCAGAAATCTCCTGTGAATTTGTTACTACAAATCCAGCTAAAGTATCATTATGACCACCAAGATACTTTGTTCCACTATGAATTACAATATCTGCACCAAGATCAAGTGGATTTTGGAAATATGGTGATAAAAATGTATTATCAACTATTAAAAGCAGATTATTTGCCTTAGCGACTGAAGCGACCTTTCTAATATCCACAACATTCATCATTGGGTTAGTTGGTGTTTCAACAAAAATAGCCTTTGTGTTTTCCTTAATATACTCAGCAACATCAACTGATGTTGTGTCAATATGTGTAAACTCAATACCATTTTTCTCATTAATATTATCAAAAAGTCTGATACTTCCACCATATAAATCAGCATCTGTAATGATATGATCTCCTGGCTTAAAAATCTCCATCAATGCTGTTATAGCTGCCATTCCACTACTGAATGCTAATGCATCAATTCCATGTTCCAAACTTGCTACAACCTTTTCAAGCTGCTGCCTTGTAGGATTCTGAAGTCTTGAGTAATCAAAACCCGTACTCTGACCAACTTCAGGATGCGCATAAGTTGCTGTCTGATAAATTGGAAAACTGATTGTTCCAGTTAAGTCCTTTTCAAATTTTTCTTTATTTCCATATATACATCTTGTAGCAAATTCTAAACTCATAACTTTTTCCATAACCTTTCTAACAAGCGTTGATATTCGTAAGTCATATTAACCTACTACTTATATAGGTGTTAAAAAGATTATATCAATTTACTCTTTATAACTAAAATATAATAATTTTATGAGTTGTTATAATTTTCACTTATAACAAAACAGGATTACTAAATGTAATCCTGCTTAACTTATTCATATTAAATCTCTTTTTATTTTGGCTCATACTTTTTAAGAATTGATATATACCTTTCACCAAGCTTACTTAATGGCATACTTTTTCTCTTTACATAGCCAATTGTCATTAATTCATTTGTTTCTAGTGGAATTGCTGTGTATCCATCTCCGTTTAATTTTTCACAAATGATTCCAGAGCATAGTGTAAATCCCTGTAATCCCGTCATAAGGTTAAGCATTGTAGCTCTGTCATCTGCCTTTATAACACGCTTGTACTTATGTGTTGGGAACATTTCCTCAGCATAATAAAATGAATTGTTTTCTCCTTGCTCAAATGATAAGCAAGGATAATCGTCCAAATCTTCGAGTGTTATACACTTTTTCTTTGCCAATGGATTGTCAGCACTCATATAAACAAATACTGCACAATCAAATAATGGAATAAACTCAAGTGCTCTATCTGCTAAAATCTTATCTATAGCCTTTCTATTAAACTCACTCTGATATATAATTCCAAGCTCACTTCTGAACTTCTCAACATTATCAATTACTTCTGCTGTCTTTGTTTCATGCACTGCTAGTTCATAATCTAAAAGCTTAAATTCTTCTGCAAGTGTCATAAATGCTTCAACTGCAAATGAATAATGCTGCATCGATACACTGAACTTATTAGTCTTCATTTCCTCTGAAGAATATCTATCCTTGAGCATGCTACTCATCTCTACTATCTGTCTTGCATAGCTTAAGAAATTTTCGCCCTCAGTAGTGACAATAATACCTCTTTGATTACGAATAAATATTTCTATATTAAGTTCTTCTTCTAAATCATGAATTGCTGTCGATAGGGCAGGCTGAGAAATAAAAAGCTCTGCTGCTGCCTTATTCATAGATTTTGTCTCTGCAATTTTTGTGCTATATATAAGCTGCTGAAGGGTCATAATTTGCTCCTAATTTGTTTTTATTAATATTAACCCTATTCCTCCATTTTGTAAAACTCTTCAGTTTCATCAATATCAGTTACAGGTGGCTTTAAGCCATCTATTGTAATTCCATTCTTCTCAGCATAGTCCCAAAGTGCTGCATGGATAGCTTCCTCAGCTAAAAGTGAACAATGAACTTTTACAGGTGGCAGACCGTCCAAAGCTTCCATTACTGCTTTATTTGTAACCTTAAGAGCTTCTTCAACAGTCTTTCCTATAACTAGTTCTGTTGCCATACTACTCGTTGCAACGGCGGCTCCACATCCGAATGTCTTAAACTTTGCATCCTTAACAATATTATCTTCTATATCTAGGTACATACGCATAATATCGCCACATTTTGCATTTCCTACGGTGCCGACTCCAGCTGCATCCTCTATCTCACCTACATTTCGTGGATTAGTAAAATGATCCATTACTTTTTCGCTATATTCTAAGACCTGACTCATATCTTTCCTTTCTATCAATCCCTTTTAAACTTTTATAAAATATAAGCATTATTTATTCTTCTTAATGAAGTCTTCATAAAGTGGCGACATATTCCTTAATCTCTCCACAATTCCTTTAAGCTCATCCACTGTTTTATCAATTTCTTCTTTTGTATTTTCATCTGAAAGTGTTAGTCTTAATGATCCATGAGCAATTTCGTGTGGAAGGCCAATTGCCAATAATACATGTGATGGATCAAGTGAACCTGATGTACAAGCTGATCCACTAGAACCACATACTCCTTTCTGATCAAGCATTATTAGAAGTGACTCACCTTCAATAAATCTAAAGCTAAAGTTTGTATTATTTGGAAGTCTATCCTCTCTATGACCATTTAACTTCGTATAAGGAATCTCTTCTAATATTCTATCAATCAAATAATCTCTTAGCTCTTTTTCATATGATGCACGTTTTTCTAGTGACTCTTTTGCGATTTCAGTCGCTTTAGCAAAGCCGACAATTCCAGGAGTATTATGTGTTCCGGCTCTTTTTCCTCTTTCCTGAGATCCACCATGAATAAATGATTCGATTCTTATACCATCTCTTAGATACATAATTCCCACACCCTTTGGACCATTAAATTTATGTCCGCTGGCTGACAAAATATCTATATTAAGTTCATCTACATTAATTGGAACATGTGCATAAGCCTGTACAGCATCTGTGTGAAAAATAACACCATGCTCATGTGCGATTCTGCCAATTTCCTTTATTGGCTCAATAGTACCTATTTCATTATTGGCAAACATTATTGAAATAAGAATTGTATCCTCTCTAATTGTTGCTTCAAGCTCATCAAGTTTCACAATTCCATTCTCATCTACATCAATATAGCTTATTTCGTATCCTAGCTTTTCCAAATATTCACAAGTATGAAGAATTGCGTGATGCTCAATTTTTGATGTGATAATATGCTTACCTTTATCTCTTTTAGCAAAAGCTACACCTTTTAAAGCCCAGTTATCAGATTCGCTTCCGCCACCAGTGAAATATATTTCCTTAGGCTTAGCACCTAAAAAATCTGCTACTATTAATCTTGCATCATCAACAGCTTTTGTAGATTCTCCTGCAAATCTGTATACACTCGCAGCATTTCCATAATACTCATCAAAGTATGGCTTCATAGCTTCGTATACTTCTTTAGAAGTCTTTGTTGTCGCTGCATTATCTAAGTAAATCATGTCTTTCATATTCTCTTTCCGACCTTAATATATTATTTTTAACCTGCTTTTCTTTACACATATTTTAGTCTGTGTTATATTTCATTTATAAAGTATACCTATTCACCCACCGTGTCAATAGGTTTTAAGGAGATTAATTATGATTTCAACAAAAGGCAGATATGCAATTAGACTTATGATTGACTTGGCAGAGCAAAATTCTACAACACCTGTTCCACTTGATTCAATTGCCACACGACAGGATATTTCAAAAAAATACCTTGAAAGCATTGTTAAATTACTTGTAAATGGAAAGCTTGTTAAGGGTGCAAGTGGTAAGCATGGAGGATACTCACTTATTAGAAAGCCAGAAGAATATACAGTGTTAGAAATACTAAAATTAACAGAGGGTTCTATGGCAACTGTTGCCTGCCTTGAAGAAGGTGCCGAAGAATGTCCTAGAATAGACAAATGTAAAACCGTTTCTATGTGGCGCGGATATGATGATTTGGTAAATGCTTATTTTTCTAAAATAACAATTAAAGATTTGTTATAAATGCTTTATAAAAAACAAAGTGCATTAGCTATTTTGCTAATGCACTTCTTTTTAATGTAATGGATTACTTTAGAAAATATTACTATTAGTTGAATGGAACTACTGCTCCATCATATGTGTCCTTAATATATGTCTTGATTGCATCTGACTTAAGAACATCTACTAAAGCCTTAATTGCTTCGTTATTTTCGTTACCTTCCTTAACTGCTACGATATTAACGTATGTCTTAGCTGCTTCTGAATCGCTTGCTTCAAATGCGATTGAATCCTGTCCTACTGAAAGACCAGCTTCAAGTGCATAGTTACCATTAAGTACTACAAAAGCAACTTCTGGGATAACTCTTGCTACCTGTGCAGCTTCAAGTTCCTTAATCTCAATATTGTTAGGATTGTCTACAATATCATTTACTGTAGCTGTAAGTCCAGCACCATCCTTAAGTGTAATTAAACCATTGTCCTGAAGAAGAAGTAATGCTCTTGCTTCGTTTGTTGTATCGTTAGGAACTGCGATTACATCTCCATCACTAATTTCTGAAAGAGCCTTCTTTGTTCCTGGATAAATTCCAAATGGCTCGTAGTGAATTCCACCTGCATTTGCAATATGTGTTCCCTGTTCCTCATTGAACTGATCTACATATGGAACATGTGCGAAATAGTTAGCATCAAACTCACCATCTTCTACAACATTCATTGGCTGTACATAATCATCAAATACTGTAATCTGAAGATCAATTCCCTGCTCTGCTAATATTGGCTTTGCCTGTTCAAGAAGTTCTGCATGTGGTGTTGCTGAAGCAGCAATCTTAATTACTTTCTGATCATTTGCTGCATCCTTCTTTGCTCCACATCCTGTAAGAGATGCCAATGCCAAAACTCCTACAGCTACTAATGTTAAAATTCTCTTTTTCATAATAATCTCCTCTTTTCCAAACCCCTATATCCTCGGTGGTTTTTTGTATGTGTAGATATTATCATTGGAAAATCAAATTGTCCAATTAATAATTCTTGTTACTAGCTATAAGTAAAAGTTATAGCTAGATAATCTTTTATTTATTTCATCAGACTTGCAACAACCTGATTAATAAGTTTTCCGTCAGCTTTTCCCTTAAGCTCACCCATTACTGCTTTCATAATGTCGCCCTTATTACCTGTAGCTATAACGTCTGAAAACTTTTCTGTAATTATCGCCTTTAACTCTTCTTCTGATAAAAGCTTTGGTGCAAATTCTGACATAATTTCATATCTCTTAGTATATTCTTCTAAAAGCTCTGTTCTATCTGCAGGACATGTATCAATCTGTTCCTTCACTGATTTCATTTCCTTAAGTATTGCCTGATTTGCCATATCATCAGGGATTTCCTCTCTGCAACCATTATCAATACCTACTTTTTTTACGGCAGATACTAAAGCTGAAATAGAGTCCTTTCTAAATTTATCCTTTGCTTTCATTGCAGCTATCATAGCATCCTGTAATTCTTTAGTCTTACTCATCTTCATTTCCTCCTATATAGTTGTTGTATTATTATTCCGATACTGATAATAAATGATTAACTTATTATTAATACCTATACATTACTAATTCTATCATTGAATACTACCATTTTTCAGACATCTTGTCATTTCCTAAATTAAATAAAAAATGACTCGAGCATTTACCCGAGCCATTCTTTTTATACTAAATGTCACTTATCAGTATCTACAAATTATCTAGCATCAGCATCTGATGCTGAAATACCTTTAATATTGTCAATAAATGAAGCATTTAAAGCTGCGAACTGAGCCTTTGCATCAATAACTGCTGCTTCTGCTGCTAAACGATCTGCAACTGCCTTGTTATAATCAACAACTGCTGCATCTAACTGTGGCTGGAATGTAGGATTAACCTTTACTACATCTGCCATAGCGCCAACATTCTGCTTCTTAATACGCTCTGTTTCAAGTGCATTTCCAACGCAAGCCTGAAGATACTTAATATAGTTATCCTCTTCCTGTCCTACGCTCCACTTAATATCGCCATTGAAACCATTAAGCATTGCATGCATAGATGTCTTAGCTGCTTCTCCACAATTGTTATCAAATGTAACAAGTGTTGAAATAGCACTGTTTACTCCACCTACATGATTTGCAATAAGAGCCTTCTCTGCGCTAATAGCTGTTTCTGATGCAAAAACAGGCATAACACTTAAAACTGTAAGAGCAACTGTTGTAAGTAATAAAACTATTTTCTTCTTCATTGTGAGTCCTCCATTTTCATTATTGGAACATATTTTAATTCCTTTGATTTATTATACTTTCATCATGTCAATTATGCAATTAAGTTCTTGAATTTAAAACTAATAATAAGTATGCTATACCCATAAGACATAACTAAAACTATAGCAAATGGCTTATCTAACAACATTATTTATTTGATTGATAACGAAAGGGGCTATTATGAATTGTGAGAAGGTGCTTTACGAAGAATTACAGCCTGCAGAATTTGTAGAAAAAGTTAATGAATTTCCAGTAGCATATTTACCGTTAGGAACTCTTGAATGGCATGGACTTCATATGCCTTTAGGAGCTGATGGAATACAATCAAAAGGCTTTTTTGAACTGCTTGCAAAAAGAATCGGTGGAATTGTTATGCCAATGCTTTTCCTCGGGCCTGATAGAGCAGAGAAAAAAGGAGAAAATTATTTCTATGGAATGGACAATTTCAGTTTCCAAGATAAACATCCACAGCAGCTTGAAGGAAGCGCTTACTACGTAAATGAAGAACTGTTTAAGACAATTCTTGATAATATAATTTCTAATCTCAAACGTGCTGGCTTTAAAATGGTAATTGCTCATGGTCACGGTCCTTCGATGGAAGCATTCAGAAAAGAACATGATTACTACCTTGATAAATATGACATGCCTACCTTTACACTTGCAGAGTTTGGCTCAGAGGGTGATGAAGGTATTATGACCGATCATGCAGCTTTTAATGAAACAACTCTTGTTATGGGATTAAGACCTGATCTTGTTAATTTAGACAATATTAAAGATGATGAAATTCCTATAGCAATCTGGGGTAAAGATCCAAGAGGTACTGCATCCGAAGCGACTGGAAAAAGAATAATCGAGGAAAATCTTGATTTAGTTTGCACTCAAATTATTGAAAAAGTAAAAGAGCTTCCAAAACCAAATCGAAAGCTCTCCTATACAGATATAAAAAATATGATGCGCTAGATTATTAATTTGAGGGAAGGTGTTACAGTTTAAACTGCTGTTCAATGCTTTCCCTCTCTTCTTCTAATGATAATAAATAAGCTGAAATTTCTGGATTCCCATTTCTTTTATTAATAGCTTTAATTATCTCAAGTTTTAATTCTGCATCAATTATATTATTTTCAACCGCTGTCTTAACATATTGAATATCATCAGACAATTCATCTCTAAATAATTTCCATCCTGAACAATCAGCATCGGTACATTCAAGTTGTGTTTTTATATATGAAATAAGTTGATTACTTGTTTCCTGCCCTAGACACGTATTGTATTTCAATCTCAAAAAACATAGTTTTAGTTTATCTAATTTTTTCTTTTCAATATAGTTATTTAACTGTTCTTCTTCGCCCTCATCGTTAAACCATCCTACAATAAAGGGCTGAAATCCATTATCGTCAGGTAGACTGATAAATCTAAGTAACTCTGTATCATATTTTTCACACCATTTTTCATTACTAACTGCTGCCATCTTAAAATCAAGCAAGTCATACACGTTTAAATAAGTTATACATGATGCTAGTAAATATGGGAGTCCTTTGTTTTTTGAATCGTCTGGATAAATAACTATTTCAACTAAATTGTTACAGTCAAGAAAAGCATCTCGTCCTATTGAAATTTCATTTGAAGGTACAATAATTTTTTTAAGTTCCTTCATATGAGCAAAAGCCCAGTCTCCAATTTTACATATTGTGTCAGGAAGCTTTATCTCATATACGTCTTTACAACTTAAAAACGCCTTATTACCTATAGCAGTATAAGGGTCACTATTGTCTTTATTCTCTATATGTACTGAAACACTGCTATTATCTAACTTTTTGTATATCATTTATTTTGTATATTTCCCAATCATATCAAGTAACACATTTCTCTGAACAGGTTTTGATAAGTAATCGTCGAAGCCTAAAGCCAAAAGCCTTTCTTCTGCGTCATTTACCGCATCAGCAGTAATTACAATAATAGGACATGTAACACCAATGGCTCTTAACTCATTTAATGTTTCAACTCCATCCATACCTGGCATAAAATAATCAAGGAATATAATATCAAAGTTTTTATTTTTAATGATTTCTATAGATTCAGGACCGGAAAAAGCGTAAGTAGCATCAATTCCTGATTCCTTTATAAGCCCATTAAAAACGAGTGTATTAAGCTTTGTATCATCTACATATAAAAGCTTTACATCATCAAAATGATATTCCTTAATTTGTTTAACATTCGGTGAAATTGTTGGATTATCAACTTTCTTATGAGCAAGTTCTACAGTAAATGTACTTCCAACACCATATTCAGATGTAACAGAAATACTACCTCCCATTGCTTCAACAAGCTTCTTTGTAATTGCAAGTCCAAGTCCGGTGCCTTCTATGTGTCTATTATTTTTAACATCTACGCGCTGAAAAACATCAAAAATATAAGGTAAATCTTCAGCTTTAATACCTTTTCCAGTATCTTCTACTGATAAAATAAGCATTTCTCTGTCTGTATCATAGTCAATAAATACATCTATAGATCCAGACTCCGTATATTTAACGGCATTATTAATAATATTTGTACCTACTTGTCGTAACCTAATTTCATCACCAAACAGTACTTCTGGGACAGTACTTGATAATGAAATATTATATTTCAATCCTTTGGATTCTGAGCGTCCACCACCAACAGTTTTAAAATCAGTAATTACTTCTTTTGTGAAATATTCTGTATCAACAATATCCATTTTTCCCTTGTTAATTTTTTCAAAATCAAGGATATCATTGATTATATTTAGAAGCATTCCTGATGTTCTATTGATATTTGCTGACATATCATGAACAGCATGTATGTTATTTTCATGCTGAATCATCTCTGAAAGACCTATTATAACCCCCATCGGAGTACGAATTTCATGGGACATATTTGCTAAGAACATTGATTTTGAAATATTTGCCTGCTCGGCTTCCTGTTTAGCTTTTCTTAGCTTATCATCCTGTTCTGCATGAAGATATAACTGGTATGTAAGAATCGAGATTATGACAAATACACATGCAAGACATGAAATTGTTGTTGAAAAAGCTGCTACAGTAGGAGATACGGGCTGCCCATTAACAAGACACCATTCAGGGTGCCTAAGCGACTGGCTAACTGACGTAATTATTACAACAACAGAAAAAACAAAGTTAATTATTCTAAATCTTCCCCTTAACACAAGAAAAGAGAAGACTGTAACCATAAGGAAAAAGAAAAGGCCACCGCCAGACAATCCACCAGATATGAAAAATACTGGAATCATAATTAATTCACTGCACACACAAGTTACTTTTTCAAATAATTCTATGTGCTCCTTGAATTTGCTAATTAATAATATTTGAGTAAGAAATATTGCAACGAAAATACTATAAAGAATTCCAAGAGCTGTATGACCTACAATAAACATTGCTGGAATAACAGCAGTTGTACCTATAATATTTAGGTTTAGCACAAATAAGTAACAACGATCCTTAATTTCTGTTTTTTCTGTATAAAGATGTTTTTCCGCAAAATCTACAAGCTTCCTGTGAATTTTCGAAATAAAGGATTTTTCATTTTCCATGTCGTTCTCCAATATGTCATATTTGTATAGAATTATAACACATTTTAGATTTTATTATTTGTGAACACATTTCCCATTTTTAATGCTTTAGTAGGACAAGTGGAAATACATTTGCCACATCTTATACATTCATTACTATTAGGCATAGTAGATGGATCAACACACATATCACAAACCTTTTGACATGCCTTACAAGCAATACATTTTTCATTATCACATGTCATCTGAACAACAGAAATTTTATTAAATGGTGCATACATAGCTCCTAGGGGACATAGATATTTGCAGAATGGTCTTGAAACGATTATAGAAATTAAAATAACTATTACAAGAATACTTACTTTCCAGGCAAATCTTCCTCCAAGTACAGAAAATAATTTTGTATTTGATAACAAAAGAAAAATACCTGCAAGCGTACCTGACGGGCACAAATATTTACAAAATACAGGTGTTAACTTGAAAAAAATAGGTAAAATTATAACCATCACAACTAACACTATGTATTTCAAATTCCTAAGCAGTTTATCTCCTTTAAAGGTTTTAATCTTTTTAGGAAATGGTATTTTATATAATATATCTTGAACAAATCCAAACGGGCAAATAAAGCCACATATCATTCGTCCAAATAATGCGCCAAAGAAGAAAATTAGACCTAACACATAGTATGGAAATTTGAACTTATATGAAGACAATGTATTTTGCAATGATCCAATTGGACATGCGCCAATAGCTCCAGGACAGGAATAACAGTTAAGTCCAGGAACACATACATTCTTTGTCTGCCCTTGGTATATTTTTCCCGTAAAAAATCCTTTGATATTAGCGTTCTGTAATAGCGTTGCAACACCTTGTATTGTAATTCTTTTTTTATTATCCAATTCCAATACACTCCAAACATATTTTGATTGCTTTTGCTAAAACAGAAGTGTTCTGTCCCTGTATTAGACCTACTATAATTAATAAAATTGAGGAAACTAATGCAATAAGAGTTCCATGTTTTTTCTTCACGCTATTTACCTCTATTTTAAATATTCCTCAATAATTATTTCCCAGTCAGAATAACTATTAGCACCAATAATCGGCTCAGAGGAAATAATATTTCCCTCTGAATCGGCAAATACTGTTGTAGGTACATAATCTGTCATATATCTTTCTAGATTTGAATCAGAACATATTACAGGATAGCTGGTGTTGCATTCATCTAAAATACTTCTTACTTCATCGTCCATGCCTGCTGTAGAGTATACTCCCAGAATTAACAATCCTTGATCTTTGTAATTCTCATACAAATCTTCAAGACCTGGCATTTCTCCTACACATGGCCCGCACCAAGGCTCCCAAAAGTTTATCATTACAAGTTTTGAGCCCTTGATTATATCATCAGTTACTGTATTACCATTAATATCTACAGTAGAAAATCTAAGTTTTTCTCCTGTATTATTTGGCTCACTCTCACTGATATCAGTATCATCTGTTTCTGTTTCTTCAGTAGGCGCTTCATTTGATATCGGAATAGAAAGATCTATTATTTCTTTTTCCTGTGTACTACAGCCTGTAAATAATAGTATAAACACTATTAGTCCAATAAATCTTTTCATACGAAACCCTACTCCTTTTACTTTATGCAACAAAGTCAAAATGGTGTATTGTTAATTTACTCTTCTATTCATTCCTGAACTTTTATACCAATCTGATTTTGCGTCATACATACGTTTATCAGCGTACTTACAAATATCCAATATCTGTGTACTGTCTACATCTTTTAAAGTTGCAGCACCCACCGCAATCTTCAGGCTACTACTATACATTCCCTTCCAGCCTTCACATAGTTCATCAAGCTTCTTTTTTGCCTCTTCATACTCTTTAATATCAGCCTGTAAAAGTCCGTAGTACTCGTCACCACCTGTTCTGTATATTTTACCATACTTACCAAAACTTTCTGTAATCAATCTTCCGGCTTCACTAATCAACTCATCTCCTGCAGCATGTCCATAATTATCGTTCACATACTTAAGTCTTGTCAGGTCCATAGATACACAAATCAAATTTTCTGGGATAGAACGATTTAGCTTTTCAATTTCCTCTTCGTATGCACGTCGATTTAGAAGCTTTGTGAGTCCATCTTTGTAAGCAAATTCATAATAGATGTTACGTTTTTGAGTTTTTACTCTATCAACTGCAATGACTATAACGGCTGCAATAACTAACAACATTATGCCAAATGCTACGAGCACCTTATGCCTTCTAATAAATTCAGCAATACTATAGTCTTCTTGAACATCTGCATATTTAAATGTATAGTTTACTGCACTGTTTTCTTCGATAGAATTAAGCGCCTGATTTAGTAGTGGTAATATTCCTTTGTGTGTTGTACTCACTCCAAAACATTTAACAGATTCATGCGGCAATTCCATATAGGATAAGTCAGAATAGTAATCCTGCTTCAACAAAACACTTGCTCTTAGTCCACTAAGAATTGCTCCTCTCGCTTTTCCTTCTACAACCGCATCCAGACATTCATCTACCGTGTCATAATACACCACCTCATTATCAGGCAAATAATTAGCCACGTAATTATACTGAATCTGATTATTTTTATTTATAGCAATAATACCCTGCTCAGTTTCAGCCGGATTACCCATATAAACTAGATTCATAGCTGATGTAATAACATCAACAGAATGATAGAGATCATTTTGTTCCAAGAAATAAATATCATTGGATACTGGAAACAGAATCTCTACTTCATGGGAATGTGTTGCTTGAATCATGTCTTCTGTACTGTAATATGGTCGATACTCAAATTTTATTGGCTTTGGGGAATTAATGTTAGAAAATGCTTCATTAATCACATCCACCATAATTCCTGTTGCGTCCCCGTTCTCATCTGTTCCACAGTATGGTAAGAAATTATCCATGTAGCCAATCGTAATTGTATAATCATGAGACTCAAGCCAGTCTCTCTCCTCAGCTGCTACCTGAAGACTTATGGCATTTTTGCTGAAATATTTCTTTGACAAATCATTTATGTAATAAGGTTCTTTACTATCAAGGTATTCCTGAGCAAAATTTAAGTCTTGTAATAGATCAGTCCTCTCTTTTGCTACACAAATATACATGTCTACATTTTTAATTTTAAGTAATGAAATAATGTTTTCCTTGGAACTTACTGATGCTCCCTCTCCTATAAACGCATCAATATCTCCATCTATTAAAGCCTGATCTCGCTCTTTTACATCGTTATAGATTATAACTTCAGCTTCTACATTATTGTCACCCATCCATTCATAAATTGACTTCTCCAAAAGTCCTGGAATTGTACCAATTTTCTTGCCATTCAGCGTTGCTGGATCAATTGTAATCTCCGAATTATCTCCACGAATAAAAAGATAATAGCTTTCATATCCCATTGGATAATTTGGATAATTCATAATTTCTAAACGCTCTTCCGCATATCCAAGACCTGCAAGCAAATCAATATCACCATTAACAAATGCATCATATATATCTGACCATGAGCCATATACGTATTCATATCTCCAACCGTTATAAGTTGCAATCTTCTGGAAATATTCATACGCGTATCCCGACTTTACTGCACCCTCAGATGCTCCCTCCTGAAAATTTTCATTTTCATAATATCCAACCTTTACAACTTTTTCATCTGCCTCATCTGCAAAAACATTACACTTAAAAACTATTAATAAAGAAATAGTCAAAAATGTAAGTACAATATGCTTTTTGCTTTTCGCAAACTTTCTCATCTATTTATTCCCCTTTTTCTATCTATGATATTTTGCAATTTCCTCTGCCATTTTCTTTTACAAAGTTTAATGCCATATCCGCTTTTCTTTCGGCTTCAATAGTATATCCATTTTCAGAGAACGAAACCCCCACACTAACCGATGCCTCCACTACACCGTCTGATGTGTTCTTTAATTTTTCGTTAATCTCATCAATTCTTCCTAGCAGCATATCTGAATCTTTCTGCTGCATACGAAGAAGAAATATCTCAAATTCGTCTTGGCTAGTACGAATAATGTAATCACTACTCTTAAATGATGTGGTAAATAGATTTGCAACTTTTTCTACTACCTTATCTGCCATATCATATCCATTAGCTTCCTTTATCGATCTGAAATTATCTATATCAATCATCATAATTCCTAAAGGTTCATTGGTCTGAGTCAGATTATGTCTAACAAGTTCCAATGTTCCAACCTTTAAAGTACCAGTTAGTTCATCGACTTCTCCCTGTTCTCTTAAAAGCTCTCTATTTTTCTTGTTAGAACGATAAATATCGTTGTATTTTCTGGCAAATTTTCTAAATTCATATCCTCCAATTTCTGGAAGCTTTTCCTTCTTGTCTAACAACTCCACAAATTTCTCAGCTGGCCTAACAACTAAAAGCACATTAAATATAAATATAAGCATGAGCAAAATAAACATAACAAAAATTAGAAGTGTTGCTATGTTTAATACAAAAATTAAATCTGCTTCATTTTCTCGATATTGCGTTCCTGATTCATCTTTAATCAAAATAATTGCATTATCTATATCCCAATTTATTCTGTCTTTATAGTCTTCGTATTCGCTATTATAAAGTAACTGGATTGCTAAATTCTGTTGTGCATCACTATCAAGCTTTGTTTCCTCTTCTGTAAGCTTATAAGAGACTATTTCCTCTGGAAGCTTAGACTCCTCTATACCCATTGCCTGTGCGGATAACTTCATAGCATGTATTTCCTGCTTAGCAAGAGTATTTGATAGCTCCATCGCGTTGCTTAAAAGGTTACTCTCAAGATCCAATGTATGCGATTCTTCTACCATAGCTGTAGCTGCTTCTCTTCGTTTTGTAACATTTATTTCTTCGAAATAATTTTCAGCATGTTTAATATCACCAGATACAGCAAACTGTCTTGACTGATCCGTCAAATAATCAGAGGCCTCCTGAAAACTTTCGGCAGCCTCTCTTTGTATTTCTACAAACTGATATGAACTCATCATTTCATCATACTTTGCATATATTTTTTTTATAACTAATATAGAGGCAATCATTGTAATGACGCCTATAGCTATAAAAATGCCAGATAAAATGTTTACCTTTATTCCTTTTCCTTTAATTACAATATCTTTGTTTTCCAACTTTCTATCTGCCTTTCCTTATTTCCAAGATGTAAAATGCTTTTCGTTTTCATCTTTAATTTTCATCGATTCTACTAAAAGCGAATTTTCCATTCTTACAAAATAACCTTCTCTACTATATTCAACGACCATATTTCCGACCGAATCATAGAAGACTTGGAATATACATTCCTTTGTTAGTGATCCCGCCGGATTCTTCTTAGGCTGATTCGCTGAAATTGAAATCGATGATTTTCCACTTTTCCACTCTGCACCATAGGTTATGCCTAACAAAGCAAAGAATTCTTTTCCAAATGACACATTAGAATAACCTGCATTCGATTTAAATCCATCGTGTACCGAATAATTAGTAATGTTTCCATATTTTGTACCATTTTTATAATAAGGACTTGTGCTTTCTGTTTTGTTTTTTATAGAATCACTCTCTGGAGCCTTCCCTTGCGCAGTTACATCTACAAGCGCAATTTGCGCAGCTCTCATGAATTCACTTGCTTCTTTTTCAACCTTAACTTGCCTTGCTCTCCCTATATACTTCACCATTTGAGGAGCTATTACCCCCACTAGTATTGCCATAATAGCAATTGCTACTATTAGCTCCACTAGTGATAAGCCATTGTTATCAGTTTTTCTATACATAATTTGTATCTCCATATCTGTATTAATATACGATAAAAAGTATCTATAAGTACTGCTACATCACATTTACTCTACCAAAACTGCCTTCACTATGAGACGATGAGTTCCTACAAAAAGCGGTGTACAAGTAACTAGAGTTAAGTTTTTTTGTCCCGTGCTATCAAGTACTTTCACATCATCTGGTTCAACTACTAAAGTTTCATATACCTGATATCGGTATGTACTTTCAATAGTCTCAAGCTCTACTATATCTCCAACTGATACTTCATTTAATCTATTAAAATACTTTCCAAACACATAATTTCTATGACCAGAAATACAACAGTTACCCTGCTGTCCTGGATATGATGTTTTTTCAAGGTGACAAAGTGCACTAGACAATACATCTCTGCTATCACCTTCTCTTACAGCTTCTTCTAGTGAAATCTTAGGTATTCTAAGTAGACAGATAATCTCTCCCCCACTGTATTTTGCAGGATTTGTCTCTTTATCTATATTGTCTGTATCATTATTTTCTTTTATTTTTTCATAGACATATGTATCATTTGAAAGCTGATTTTCTACTACTGGTAACGATGCATCATCAACCGTATTTTCTGTATCTTTTCTCAAATTGAACTCTTCAACTGCTTTAATACTCTTTGATATGTCTCGAATATTTACAGTAACTATGCCTACAAATAAACCGATTCCCAGGATAATCAGCATATTACTGATTATCCTGCGCATCTTATAATTGTCTTTAAGCTTTTCTACCACTTTTATGCCTTTTCTTTTTATCAGAACCGCCATCTGGCCTAATAGCCACACCAAGTCCAATAAGCATTGAAGCAAATAACAGTGCCATAACCGATCCGACTACTCCTCCGGTCTTAGGAAGCTTTGATCTACGTCTTCCAAGTACACCTGTTCTTAAAAATCTTATTACAATATCAGCCGTTTCCTCATCAAGTTTGTCAATAAATGCAGGATCTTCCTGTATTATCTTTACGATATCCCTATATAGCTTCGTAATTTTTTCCTTTCGAACTTCGCCTTCAGGAAGGTCTATAAGTTCATCGATTATTTCTGTTAACTTTTGTGGCAACTCTTCAGGATCAGTGTCCTCTACTAATTCATATTTCGGAGTCGGTTTTTCTGGAACTGGGTTAACTATAACAGGCGTAATCGGAGATGAATCCTCAGGCTTTGGTTTACCTGGATTATGCCTAATTGGGATAATCTTATTTACGACCTTTTCGTTATATTTATAAGTCTTATTTCCCTTTGAATCCTTATCCGATTCTATAGCCTCAAGCTGATATGTTGGCTTTTCATACAGAGAAGTTTCATTTTCTACCATTACTTCTCTATCCTCATATACAAGCTTAGTCTCTACTGCTCTGTAGCTATATAAGTATCCATCCTCACTATACGCCGGAAGTCCTTCCAAAGTGTATGCATTAAATTCAGGACCTTCGATGACGATCTCTACAGTTTCTTCTTTTCCGCCCTTAAGCATCTTGAGTTCACTGTATCCATCCTTACCAGTAAATAACTCTGTAAGTGTACTTATTATCTGAGATGCTATATCCCTCGTTTCCTTTTGCTCTACATTGAAAACAATCTTTTTAGGTCTTGCACCTCTTGCATTTGAGTTATCATCCCATATTTTTGTAACTGTAAGTGAAGTCGTGATAAGTGTATTTTTAATCTCTGCGTCACTTCCCGATATTTTATAAGATGCTTCAATATTTGAATTATCTACAGAAACCTTTTTATCACCAAAGATAAGGTCCTTTTCCAAGCATGAATACTCATATTCATTTCTGTCCTTATCATATTTAGGTAAATCTGTAAGCTTTTTACTATATGCCTCAGATTTTGTAAGATTAACAATCAAATCTTTACCAAGCAGACCACCCTTCACCTTTACAGGCTTCCACTCACCATCGCCAGATGTCTTGATTCTTCTTAATATCTGAACATCTATACTATCTGGTCTTGTATTATACTTGTTGTCTTCATCCTCAAACACTTTTTTAATATTGAACTCTGTTATAACAAGACGGTTTGTAATACTAATATTGTTATCAACATCAGTATTAAGACTGTTTCCATCTATGGTTGTATCAAGAACTTCATAACCCGCCGATGCTTCACTTGTGTTCACCTCAGCATCAGTATCAAGAGAATTGACCTCTATTACCTTATACATGACAGTCATTGGCTCGTATTCTGAACTATTAGGCTTTGCCTTTAGAGGAAGATTTTCCCATCTTGCAGCATTCATCCAATCTTCATCATCCCTGCCTGTACACTTTTGGGTTGCTTTACTTGTAGTAAACACGCCATCTGCATTTTCAGATGTGTACATGCCATCCTTTACAAACTCAGCTTCTGAATACTCTGGTACAATTCTATATTGAGAATCACCTTCACCTGCATACTTATATAGGAGTCTTAAATATATTTCCTTTGGTCTTGTTGAATAAGTATTGCCAGAATCTGTCCATATCTTGTCTGCAACAATAACTGCCTTCTTTGGAACATGGGTATTTGTAAGTGTTACGCTAAGCTTATCTGCTGATTTAACAATCTTTGGTTCATAATCCGCAACCGGCTCTTCTGTTACTGTATACTCAGACCGCTCACCCAATATACCTGTATAACCATTCTTGTACAATGGAAGATTGTCCCATTTACATTCTTCCCAACTAGGTCCACTAATAGTCTTAGTATCAACCTTAACATCATCTCGTATAAGATTTAATTGTATATGACCTGGTCTAAGTCTGTCCCTATCATTTTCGTCCTTCCATTCCTTAGTTACAGTAAGGGATGTAGTACCTTCATCCTTTAATGAATTTGTCAGTACAAGCTTAAACTTATGCGGATCACTAGGGTTAGCTGATGTACTATTTTCCATTCTTGAATTATAGTTTCCGCCTTCAGCCGTTAGTGTTTTTCCATCGTCTAACTCACTCTTAACATTGAGTGCTACCGACTTATTCCCAGCATATATTAATGCTGTTTCTACTGCTCTATATACATATTCATTGCCATACTTATCACATGATGGCAACCCATCAAACGAGCCTGTCCAGTTATTCGTACCATCTATTTCTATTATGGTATCTTCTTCTCCAAGCTGATCTACTGAATTCCACATGTTATCTGAATCAGATGGATTAACTGCTAGCTTTCTTTCAAGCTTTACTTGTATCTTTTCAGGTCGTGTCTTATACTTGTCATTCTCATCTTCCCAGAATTTTTCTACCCCAAGAGATGTTGTAATAAGGGTATTTGTTACATCTGCATGTTCCTCCTTAACCTTTTCAACCTCAGGATCAAATGTTACTGGCTTTGATGCCTTATACCCATAAGGAGCAATTGATTTAGGCTCAACATCGGAATTGAAATCAGGGAAATGATAGTCTGAATCTGGTACCTCTATTACCATGAATGAAACATTCTTGTCATATTCCGCAGCTAATGCATAATCATCAACAGTATCATCCACACCCTTGGTACTTACATTCTCCCAAATGGCCACATTTTTCCATTCTTCAATCTCACTTCCACTCACCTCCTGTATAACAGGACTTGTTGTATATATGTGATGATCTGGATACTGACATCCATTCTTTTCGAAATCAGCAGAATAATGTCTCACAGGAGCCCATTTTGCGGTAGGAGTATCATCAAGCTTGTACAAAAGCATAAAGTATGTATGATAATCCCCGAACGTCTTCTTTGGTCTTGTATTATACTTATTTTCTTCGTCTTCCCAGATTTTGCTTGCTGTAATCGTTTCCTTATGAGTTTCATGTAAGTTTGTTATTACTACACTAACTATTTCATCTTGTTTATCTGCTTCGAATTCAATCTCTTTTACATCTTTT
>JAUNIR010000002.1:5796-8628 GCA_030523345.1 Lachnospiraceae bacterium | reverse complement strand
TCCTCTACTGTGTATTTTGATTTTACAAGTTCACCATTTTCTAAATAACCATTTTTATAGACTGGAAGATTTTTCCATTCATGATCATACCATTCACTTCCAACCGCGTCAGTCTTTGGATACAGTGTTACATCCTCACCAACAGGCTTTCCGTCTCTTTTTAGACGTACTTTGATACTATGAGGCCTCTTTCCATCTCTATTATTTTCGTCTAACCAAACCTTATTTACTGTGATAGATTTATTCGGCACTGTATTAGTGATGGTTACGTTCATATCAGCAGTATCAGAATTAGCCTTTACTACATCGGGGATTTCACTACATATAAACGAGCCTATTCTAGCTATTCCATCACTATCTAAGACCCTGCTAATTGTTTCACCATCTTTATAAACAATGGCATCCTCTACAACTTTGTATTCAGCTAATGCAGTAAGTTTATGAACAAGAGTATGCTGCCAGTTTTCACTATGTGAAAGTGAAAATTCACCCCATCCACTTAGAACTTGCCACTCTTCACCAGGTAATTTCTGCTCCAAATGACATTTGATTTCTGAAATAATCTTGTCATTATTTGCAATATCATCCCTCTTTTCAGGATTCCATTTCTTTTCTACTGTAAGTTCCCCATACATATCTTTAAGAACATTTAAGGCTTTTAGTGTATAGTAATCTTCTGTGCCGTATTCATTTTCATATTCACAATGATCGTATTTGACTCTATATAAATCACTATTCTTTGAAATATCATATTCAAGTATTCGGTACTGAACACTTTGGCCATTATTAACATAGGCTGGAAGATTTTCCCAAATAATAGCCTCTCCATTTTCATCCTTATCCCATACTGATACTGGCGTGATAACATCATTTTTTTCTTTTGTAAGAGTCTTTGTTAAAACACTCGTTGTTTCAACCTTTTCACCAGTCTTATCAAGGTCTGATTGTGAAGACACAGACTCAACATCCCTCCAAACAACTGGAGTATTTTCATCATTTTCATCAACTATATGATACTGTAGTTTAAATTTTAGTGAGTCTGGCCTTGTGTTCTGCTTATTATTATCATCTTCCCATTCCTTATGGGCTTTTATTTTTATTCTTAATGGCTCATATTTATTAGTAATAACTTCAGAAGCTGAATATGTATTATCACTAACATTATGCTTTAATATATTGTGAGCTTCATTAAACTTATTAGTTGAATCTACCGTTTCAGTAGTATAGGTCACGTCATATCCGTGCTTTGGATCTACTTCTTTTACATAGTAAATCGACTTATTTTCATCTGTGTGCTCATAGGAATCATTATTGTATACAGGTAACTTATCGAAGGTATATGACCATTCGTTATTATTTATTTCTGTTGTTCCTGGTACATTAGGACCAATTACCACTGCCTCTCCATACAATACAGGAGTGGCCTGATCTTGTTTCCTATAAAGCTGTAGCCTGATTTCCTCTGGACGTAAGTTATCTCTGTTACATTCATCATCCCACTTCTTTACAACTGTGAGTTTTCCTGTAATAGGTTCATTCACGGCAGTTACCTTGTAGCTATATCCACTTCCCTTATAAGATTCTGTAACTACTGAATCTTTAAATGCACCTACCGTACTCTCTGACGTCCATTTTTTTCCATCTTGTGTAAAAATCGACGTCGAAACATCATCACTTAATACACCATAAGCTGGTATCTCGTCGCTACCATTATATGCAACGGATACCTCCTTAACTCTATATTCATAACTTGTTCCTTCACTGTTCATACTAGGAAGATTATCTATCTTTTTCTCCCATGTATGTGTTGTGCCGATCTTAAGGTCTGATCCTGTAAGATTGACCTTTAATACTGATCCATTTTTATCCTTATATACTTTCCAGGAATCCATAATTCCACATTTGTATTCGATTACAAATGAAACAGTATCAGGTCTGTCTATTACATCGTATGTTTCCTTCCATTCCTTAGATACAAGTATACTCGTTCGATTAAGTGTATTTGTAACTTCCTGTTTTACTGTCGAACCTGCTGCCTTTGAATACACTTCAATGCTGCTAGGTGTATATGTTGCACTATATCCAGGTGTAACCTTTCTGTCTCCATTTTCTTTTGTTTCAAAGGCTTTATAATATAATTTCGTTTTACCTGCTACCCTTGTAGGAAGTCCTTCCCATACACCTTCTCCCCACGTATTAGTTCCATTATTTGTAATATGCTGTGTAACATTACTTATTGTATAAACAGATGTGCCATCTGGGTAGTTTCCTCCCACATAGTCATCTGGAGGATTCATAACCTTATACCAATTCTTATTATCAGTACTATAGTATAAGGTTAAATAAATACCCTTCTGAACTGGTCTTGAGAAATGTCTATTATTCTCATCATCCCATTTCTTTGTTGCTGTAAACTTAATCCTATATGGATTATGTGTATTAGTAATAGTTGCCTCATTACCACTACCACTTAAATTAATAGTATATCCGTTATCCGAAGTATGTTTTTTATCACCAAATGAATATTCTGGGTCATTGTATTTTTCTATACTAGCCTCAATTATTGTATAGTCAACATTATCAGTATGCTCCTTATTACTCTTTACAAAATCAGGATTTGGCTTTTTATAAATTGGAAGGTATTTCCATTCAACAGAACTGTCTTTTTCTGTCGTTAACTCCTGTTCAGCTTGTGGAGACACACCAAATTCACCATCATTTTCAAGGGTAACTGTTACTTCTTCTCTTATACCCTGACGGTTGTCTTCATCATCCCAATTCTTTGTTACCTTAAGAGATGTCTTTGGAGTGTTAACTATGTACATCTTATAT
>JAUNIR010000002.1:0-5786 GCA_030523345.1 Lachnospiraceae bacterium | reverse complement strand
TTGGGGCTATGTTTGGATCGTCACTACTACCTATCACTTCTTCATAGTCAGTTTGTGATGTCTGATCGAAGAAATAAATAGCATAATCATTTAATTCAGCTCCTTCTACACTTGCTTCCACAACATAATATTGAATTGGTTGATGCTCAGTATTAAATATTGGCAGATTTTTGTAGGTAAATTCCCAGCCATTACTCTCTGATAAAAGTTGGCTTGTGTTTTGTACTTGCTTGAAACCGTCATCCTGCGTTGTAAAGTTATTACTCCAAAGCTCTACGGTTACGTTTTTTCTTAAATCTTTCTCAGCGTTCCATCTTTTACTTATAGTAATATCTCTTGATTTAAGAGTGTTCGTAACAATTGTATGACAGACTGTTCTATCAACATCAAATACCTCAGGATCATACTCATACTTTGGTTTATCAACCCCACTAAGTTCAAATCTTCCTAGATTTTCATCACTTTCTATAGCACGATATATTAATATATCACCCTCACCTGTCACTCTGTGAAGCTGATTTACAATCGTGTCAACATAACCATCATCCGTGTTTCTTAACTGTACAGAAACCGGGGCGCCACTTACATCCTTAAGAATTGTCCACTTATCCTCTGAATCGTCTTCTTTTTTATATTCGATATAAAAAGTCAAAAATTCAGGAAGTACACCATAGGTATCCACCGGAGTTATTAATCCTTCTGAAACATTTACCCCGTCCCATCTCTTTTCTATCTTAAGTGATGCAGTATTCGAGAGCTTATTATCAACCTGAAGATCAATGCTGCTAACATTTGTTGTATTATCTTTGAGACGCGCTATAGCAGAGTTATTTACATGATAGCTTCCAACTTCAATTTCATAACATTTGTTATGGTAATTTAAATCTGTACTCTTACTGTTTCCGTATATATTCTCCCTGTCCACATCATGTGTGGCATCTGTACAGAATCCACCATTTGGAACATTTCCATGATCATTTATATCGATAGGTCTTACTATAGTTTCATCATCCGTTGATGTCATATATGCAAATTCTGTTTCAAGGAGACGGTATTCATATCTGTATTTAGCGCCATTAATGGTTGCATATACTGGTAATTCCCTTATAGACTGCGCCCATTTATTCTTGTACACAAGTTGGTACTCACGTTTACCGCTTTTACTATCTATATAGTCTTGCCACTGGCTTATCGTTGCATAATTAATTTCACCGACTGAATCGCCATTTGGAACAATTCTATACTGAAGAAGTACTTTTACATATTCAGGTCTAAGACCAAGTTCATTAAGGGCATCATCCCATTTTTTGAATACCTTAATTTCTCCCTTCAGCTTATTCTGAAGAGAGGATGGTAATATCATTTCTTTTCTATCATTTACTTTGTCTTTTGTACCTGTTAGCGTACTATTAGCTATTGTATAATTTCGAAGTGTGGTGCCATTAATACGCTCTGTAACAGTATATTTATATGGTTGTCCGTTTGTTGCATAAAGCTTGAACTCTTTTTCTTTTGCAGTATCAGTTGGCGTTATCTCAAATCTCCACCTGTTTCCACCCTCATCAAACCATTCGACTTTATAATCTGTTGATGGTACAGGCACTGATGTAACCTGGTTTCCATGTTCTTTCTGGGTAACAGCACTTCTCGTAAGCGTGAGCTGCACCTCTGAACATTCTTTATCAACAATCTTTGGTCGAACATCATTCTTAAAAATGCCATCCGTCCATTCTTTGTAACCTATAATCTTTCCAAACTGTTCGCTCTTAAATGTGTTCTCGTAGCCTGCTTCCTGGCAATTTCTTGCATCATCCTCTTCCACTGAAGGCGCAAGCCCATGGTTACTGAATAAAACGGCTCTAACCTTAGCTTTATCGTTCTCTTCTATTAATACGTTAGTTCTATCACTGCCTGTTGTAACCTCGTTAAACACACTAACACTCGGTCTTGCACCAGCTCCAGCTTTTATCACATCATAGTCATAACTATCCATACCATGTTCTTCGAGTTCCTCCACAAAGTACAGATATACAAGACCTCTAGGTGAAAAAATAGGTAAATCTTCCCATACCGCAGAAGACTCTGTAGCACCATATGCTATAGATTTTTTTAATTTTTGTAGATCTTCAATTGTAGAATCTCCATCTTCAATCTTCTTAAACTTCTTAAATTCATGAATCGCATAGTCATATGCTTTATATGTAGGGTTAGGACTTAAAGTTTTCTCGGATTCTGGTCCTTCTAAATTGTAATAGTCATCATATAACGGTATTTCTACTCTGTAGAGCCCAAACTCTGCCACAGGCCATTGCTCTTCTGTGCCTAATTCTAACTGTGATTTCGTTTCTCCGTCTAATTTTTTCCAATCCTTTGTAACTGTAATTTTTCTTAGATTTCCAACTTCATCCTTTGGATTGTAAACATTCGTAATTCCATTTGTATCTTCCTGATACTTCATTACATAGCTAGGGATTGAATATTTAACATTCGGATCTACAGATTTAACGTATATCTTCTCTGATACCGAATAATTATATGTCAGACCATAATTGTCATACTTTGGAAAATCAATGTATGTATAATTTTCTTCTCCCTCTTTCTTTTCCTTGAATGCATATCCCATCTTATTTTCATTTAGTTCTGTTTTCTTTAAAAACGAACCATCAGGATTATCTTTGCTATTCTGTTTGTAATGGCGGTTTTCTTGCCACAAATAAATCTCTGCATCCGGAAGTTTTTTTTCATCAAACTGACCACTGTCGTCAAGCTTCCAGTTCTTAATTCCTTCTACATTTATATAATCATAAATTGTATATTCAACAATACCATCTTCAGGAAGCATTACTGGCTTTCCATCTGTTTTTGCTAATTGTGTGCCTTCTATATCATAATGGTATTTACCAGCATCTGTTAGGATAGTATTTCCAGTTGTCTCATCTATAGCTTTTTTTACAGTATATTCCGCATAATACTCTTCTCTATAATGCTCTCCCGGATTATTTAGAGATGGTACGGCATAATACTCGTATGGCTCACCCTCATCATTTGCTAAAGGGAGCTTTGTAAAGTTGACATACTGATAATATCTGCTTGCTTTTAAAGGATTATCGTAAGCATTATCATCATACATTGGGTGCCATTCGACCTTGTATTCTCCTTTATATATCTGAGGGTCCTGATTACTGTTCTTCGTCTTGTAATAGAGAACATAATTTACGTCAGGTCTATCACCATTGTCATAGCTTGTTTGATCATGCCAAAGAACATAGAACTTTACACCACCTGTTTTTTCGCCTGTGATAGTATTTGTATATTCGTAGGTATCATTTCTCCAAAGGGTTGTTTTGTCTGTATCATTATCTACTGAGAACTCTGTTTTCTCGGAATGATTTGTTACTACATAGCCTGTTTTTGAAGAATCCTTTGTGTCCGTAAGCGCAATTTCAAATTCTTTTTCTACTCCTTCTTTGTCTTCCTTTACGAGGAATTCTTTTACTGAATAATGATAAATATTTCCGTCTTTATCATACTGCGGTAAGTCCTCAAAGCTAAATGAGGTTTTATTTTCATCTTTTCCCTGATTATCTGCTAAGTATTCCTTTTCTGCCGGACTTTCTGTAAAGCCTTCAATACATACCTCTTTTTCAGGATCTATAGGAGAAGCTGAATTTACAACTTTCTTTCCATTCTGATAAAGGTATACTCTATATTTGCCTGTTCTAGTACCTTCTGAGTTGCTACCATCATGCCAATTCTTATCAAATACAACATTTACTTTACCTTTTCTCTTGTTTTCAACTACATACTTTCTAGCATCAAATACAGAGTCTGTAGCTTTCACAGTAACATCATATCCAGGAAGATGATTTTCTTCGTAGGATGTATCTAAGTATGCATCAATTGATCCTTTAATTTCTGTACATTTTTTTGTACCGTCAATATCTTTTTCTAAATCTTCTAAAATATCGCTATATGTTACTCCTCGTGAAAAGTCAGTTGTACCATTAAGCGCCATATCGAGCTCTATAGCTGTATATAGATATCTCTTACTAGCACCTTCCCCTTCTGAATCAAAACGTCCCTCTGGATCTAATACATACTGGCTATACCAGTTGTTATTTTCTGAAATTTTTACAATATGTTCATCACCGAGTTTATCCTTTAAATTTATTTTTCCTTCTTCATCTATTCTTACTATTGCAATTCTTATAGGCTTTTCCTGTGGAATATCTGTTCCATCAATCCATTCCTTCTGGAATGTAATTGTTCTTGCACTACCACCACCCTCTGTATATTTATTATTTACATTTGCTTTAAGCTCGTTACCAGTCCTTACATAGCTATAAGTTGTGTAAGCATGTTCTACATTCTCCTCTTCTATTGTGTAGCTGTAAGCATTGCCATTATCATTGAAGGCTGGTAGTGAAATATTTGACAATGTTTCCCCAGAAATCTTCTTAAATTCCCATTTTTTTGCACGTCCGTCACCATATCTATATTCATCTGTATTTGGGACCCTTATTACTCCAGTCTCAGTCTTAGGTGCTTCTCCCGGCTTTGCGCGATATGTAATTGTGTATGGAATATCCTTTTCAGTTTCATTTCCTGATTCATCAATATTTATCTCTATTCCGTGACTCTTAAAATATTCACCTTTCCTATCTTCACCATATGCTCCACCTGTAGTGATTGTCATATATGGTTCAGAGTAGTTCGCGCTAGTTCCATGCTGAAATACCTTGATTGTTATATTCTTATAAGAGGTGGTCTTACCAAAACCTTTACTTCCGCTATCCTCCCAAAGCTTTGTCAAAACAAGCTCCATATCACCATCTAGTCGATTTTCAATTGTATAAGAATCTGTCGCATCTAAAGTTGGTACTACAGATGCTCTATAGTATTTATCATCATTTATTTTAAATGGATTAGATGTGAATTTCTTATCATCAGAACCGTCTTCTGAAGTATAAGTAAGTAACTTATCTTCTTTTTCCGGATAGCTAACCTTAGTCTGCACAATAAGATATTTTATCTCATTTCCATTGCTGTCATATCGTTCTACTTCTGGGAATACATATGATTTCTTTGGATTTGTTACGGTAAAACCAGACAATGTCTTAGTGTAGGCACTGTCTCCTTCTACTAAATGAAGAGTTTTCCATTCTGCTCCATCCAACATCTGAAGTTCAATTGTAACCGTTGTTTTTGTATAGTCATTAACAGAAGGAACATTCCACTTTACTATTCCTTCCATCTTCATCTTTTCCTGACGTACGTTTTTCATCGTACCTTCATTCATTACTCCGTATTCTGAGTATTCTTTGAATGCGTCTTGATTATCATATTTTGTTTTATATCCTGGCTTTGATATTACTTCCGTAGCAAAGTAGACATACTTAACTCCGTTCTGGTCGAACATATCTACAGGATTATCTTCAGTAACACCAAATTTCTCAAGATTAATAACTATCGGACTCTTAACATCTCCTGTAGCAGTATCTACGACATCAGGGTCAGTCGTTTTAAGAGTATATGAATACTGGAGGTGTGTTTCTGGATTAAATACAGCAGCTCTTTTTTCTGGTGTATCTGTATATCTCCATAATAAGAATCGTACCCCTGATTCTATTGCTTCCTTTCTCCTTGCCTGATCATTATTATCAGCCCATTCTTTTGTTACATGAAAACTATTAAGAGGTCTATCTATTACAATAATAACTGTCCCCTCACTTAAACAATAATTATGTACTGTTGTCTTTGTACCATTTGAATAATCAACAGAATAC
>JAUNIR010000049.1 GCA_030523345.1 Lachnospiraceae bacterium | reverse complement strand
ATATAACCGAGACTAAAGCACCCTACGCATAAGCTCAAGATGCCAATAAACAAATATTTTATGCAGTTTAAAATGAAACCACAGGTTATTGAGCTTGCGGAAATAGTTCGGCTTATTTTTGCCAAAATTCACTGCCTTTCACTGGACATCTAGAAAGCACAGAAAAATGGGGCGTGCCGGTGGCAGCAGATAAAAAGAAAGGATATAATAAGTATTAGTCTAATTAGAGGGGACTTAAGGAACGGCATAACAACTCAAGCATATTCAAGATAACGTAAAGAGGAAAAATATGAATAAGACTAAGGCTGGGCTTAAATGTTTAAATGAATACAAGGGTGATTTGGTTTTTAAACGACGCGGAGTATATTTTTGCTGTCATAAAGACGATTTTTGGGAAATGTTCAGAGAGACTGCAAAGGATATTATGGATGTTCTACGTAATGACCTTTCGCCAATATGGTATTATGATCCGTCTGAAGGAATTCCAGAGGGTGACGATTTTTTATTTGAATTATCTCAAATGAAATTGTTTGTTGTTCTGGTTACATCGAGATTCCTAAATGAGAATAATGTTGCAAGAGAGATAGAACTAGAAATTGCTATTAAAAACAAAATACCTATTCTGCCTATTGCTATGGAAAAAGGGTTGGGGGCAATATTTAATCAGAAATACGACAATCTGGAAATGCTGAGTTATAAAGGTGATTTAGGTAGTGCATTTTACAAAGAAAAACTAAAAAAATATTTTGACTATTTTGCTCCTGTCGCTAACAAGTCACATTATTATGAACAAATTGAGGCGTCTTTTGAATCGCGTGCTTTCTTAAGTTACAGAAAGAAGGACAGAATGCATGCGTTAGAAGTAATGAAATTAATACATGAAAATGATTTTGCAAGAAATATTGCTATATGGTATGACGATTTTTTAGTTCCTGGAGAAGTATATAGTGATGCCATATGTGAAAATATTGAAGAAGCAGATTACTTCATACTGGTTATAACCCCAAATGTTTTAGAGCATTCGAATTATGTAATGAACATCGAATATCCAAAGGCTAGGGAAGCTGGGAAGTGCATTATTCCTATAGAGGTAATAGAGACTGATAGGGATGCATTAAAACGATATTATGAAGGGTTAGATGAAGACTACAAGATACTAAAAATAACAGACAAGGAAGGCATTGCAGCAAAACTAAAAGAAATTTCTTCAAAAGAAATAGAATATTCCAAAGAATCAAGGTCTGCGGAAAGTGAATATTATAGAGGACTAGGATTCTTACATGGTATAGCTGTTGAAAAGAATTATGATATTGCATTAGAAATTATTAAAAGTGTTGCAGTAGAGGAAAAGTTCGGTCCAGCTTACAGAGAACTTGTAGAAATGTATAGATATGGTATAGGTGTTGAGAGAAATATATTTACAGCACTTAAAATACAAGAAGAATTTATGAAATGTATTATTGATACTGTAGATTTGGAGCATGGAAAGAGGGTCGAAAAGCAGGTCCTTGAGTATATGGAACGACTTGAAAAGGAACTTGAATCCCCTGAATCTATGTTTTCAGAGATTACTGATCCTGATGAATATTTAGACAAAATTGAAGAAATGCTTAGACACGAATTTGGTGATGAAATGGGTGATTTGTCTAAAATCAAGAATTGGCGGAAGGAAATGAGGCCTCTTGGGGATATTTTAGAAAAAATTGGAGATCAGTTAGTTAGAGGTGGAGAAGTAGAGGAGGCTATAAAGTATTACAAGAAATGCGTAGAAGCAAGAGAGGAAGAGTCAGCCGATTATAAAAATACACTTGTTAATGATCTAGTCAGAAGTGTTTGTATGAAGATTGGCGAGCTTTTAGAAAAGGAAGGAAACTTCGAAGATGCAAGAAAATACTACTACAGGACTATGGTTAGAGATGAAGAAGCATATACATATAATGGTAGTAAACCTAGAAGTGTTTATAAAGTTTATAAGGATGGAGATCTTTTAAAAACGTATATTAATATAGGTGATACATTTGGGGAAGAAGGCTTATGGAAAGAGGCATTAGAATACTATCAAAAGGCGTATGTTTTAGCCACAAATGAATTAAAAGCAGCTGACGATTCTTGTAATCTTCAAGGAAACGCACTAGTTATTGCAAGAATCCGTATAAAAATAGGCTCAACGCGAGAATGTATGAATGACAAATCGGAAGAGGCATTGGAATTTAACAAAAGAACGCTAGAACTACTTGAAAAAATGATGAATGATAGCAATAATTCAGAATATAAGAGAGCCTGTATGTATGAAATGTCATTTGCGATTGGATTGATTAGAGACAAATATATTGCACAAAGAAAAAGGCTTAAATATGCTAAATTTTTGTATGATTGGGTTTCAAAACAAGAAGACACTGAAATAGTGCTTGAAATAGTTAAAATGATTAGAGAACGAGATAAAAAAGCGAGTAGGATGAATAGAAAGAAGTCAAAATGAGTAGAAAGATTTTTAGTTGATTCGGCCAAAATAGTCAAATTTGTGATAAAATAAATCTAATTGTGCAATGGAGATTTAGTCTCAGTTTATACATTCAAAGAGGAACCTAAATGATACATATTTTTGTCATTAATTCCATAAGTACAGACCCAGAATTTGGAACAAAGCTTCGTGAGCATCTCGAGAAGAGAGGTGACATTAGATACTTTGTTTTTAACACTACTCACAGAGGAATGGAAGCCGACATTGTTGAGAAGATGATACATTTATTTGAGGGTGAGAGATTAAGAATTTATGCCTGTGGAGGTTCTGGTACCATGCGGAATGTAATGCAGGGGACTGGAAATTATAAAAATGTTGAACTTGCTTTTATTCCGTATGGACATACCAATGATTTTCTCAAGATGTTCGGTGAAGATGAGGTGGCCTTTAAAGACATTGACAGGGTTGTAGATGGTCATGTCGAATATATAGATTATATTAGAACAAATCACGGATATGCATTGAATAGTGTATCATTTGGTATTGATACAGAACTCTCGGTAGCACTGGACAATGTTCAGGAACTTGATATTTTTGGAAAGAAAATACCATTCTTAATCGCGTACTTACAGGCGCTTTTGAGTGCAAAGCCTAAGCTCTTAATGTACCAGATAGATAAGAAAGTAAGAGAAGGCAATGTCACAGAACTAATAGTTGGTAATGGAGCGGTTTTAGGCGGACAGATGCATTTCACAGATGATGCTGATCCTACAGATGGGGTAATGGATTATGTGATTGGCATAAATAAGACTGGATTTGGAATAATAAAAGTTCTCGCTCAAATGATTAAAGGAAATATGTCAGAAGTGAGAAAAACAACAGTAAATGGAAAGTGTTCTAGCTTTAAGTTAAAGAATTTTGATGGAAGCAATCTATCACTTAACCTCGACGGAGAAATAGTTCACGGGGGTAGCGAATGGGAGATAGAAATTGTTCAGAAAGGAATGGCGTTTGTGATACCAAAGGGTGTCACAATGAAGTTTTAAAGGATAGAAATGGATCGCGGAGATAAGATTGTAAAAATTCTTACAATTTTAAACTATATAAATGCTACGTTATTCGGTGTGCTTTCACAGTGGATATATGGACTTATGACCGATGTATGGCGACTAGTAGGTATGATTGCTATATGCGGTACCATTGCAGTTATTTTAGTGAGAATGCCAGTAGAAGAGGAAAAGGATGTAAGAACTTTTGTACTTACAGCAACAGTGGCGTCTACAGGACTTGCATTCTTTAACGCATATGTTGCTAATTGGCCATATATATTTGTAATGTTTCAGCTCATTCTTCTGATTTGCAACATTGCTGGTCTGAGAAAATATGTATTTGTTGTAATGATGTTTGCAGACTGCTCTATCGTTTTGTTTATGACGATATTTTTAAAGATGTTCAGATATGCTGAATGCTCTGTAGTAATAACTACGTTCCTCATTTCGTGTTGGGTTGCTTTTATCTTTTCGAACAGAATGGGCAGAGTTACTCAAATGGTCAGTGTTCAGAATCAGAGTCGCGATGATATGTTTGCACTTGTGGAATCAAGATTTGCAGAGGAAAAAGGCGCTAATACGGCTAAATCAGCCTTCCTCGCAAATATGTCGCACGAAATAAGAACACCTATTAATGCTATTTTAGGCCTTAATACAATGACGCTAAGAGAGTGTGATGACCCTCAGATTCGCGAATATGCAATGGAAATAGAGCAGGCTGGGCAGACACTTTTAGCACTTATTAATGATATTCTTGATATTTCTAAGGTTGAGTCCGGTAAAATGGAAATCGTACCTGTTGAATATGATTTATCAAGCGTAATAAATGATACTGTTAATATGATGTCTCTTAAGGCTAAGGCGAAAGATCTTGATTTACGAGTAGAGATTGACAGTACATTACCTCATAAGCTTTATGGAGATGATGTGCGTATCAGACAGATTCTCGTTAACCTGTTAAGTAATGCTGTTAAATACACAGAGAGGGGCAGTGTTGTCCTCAAGGTTTCAGGAGAGATTAAGGATGATATAGTTAAGCTGTCGTATTCCATTTCTGATACTGGAATTGGTATTAGGGAAGAAGATATGCAGAGACTCTTTGATAAATATGAGAGACTTGATACTGTTAAGAACAGAAACGTAGAGGGAACCGGCCTTGGAATGGCTATTACAAATAGGCTTTTACAGCTTATGAATTCAAGGCTTAAAGTTGAGAGTACTTATGGAAAGGGATCAACTTTTTCATTTGACCTAGATCAGAAGATTATTGACAAAGAACCTATAGGTGATTTCACAAAGAGATTTAATAATATAAAGACAGACGATGATTCTGATGCCAGATTTATTGCACCGGATGCAAAGATTCTTGTTGTTGATGATAATAGAACTAACAGGCTTGTCTTTAGCAAATTGTTGCAAAGAATAAAAGTACAGGTTGATGAGGCAGACAGTGGTAAAGCCTGCCTAGCTATGTGCTGTGAAAAGGAATATGATATAATCTTCCTTGATCATATGATGCCGGAGATGGATGGGTTGGAGACACGTGAAAAGATGCGTGAGAATACAAGATGTCCAAACATAGACACGCCGGTTATTGCCCTTACGGCAAATGCTATATCTGGATCAAGAGAGTTTTATTTAGAGGCTGGGTTTGATGATTACATTTCAAAACCAGTTGATCCAAAGAAATTAGAAAGAATGATTTATGACCTTTTACCTGAAGAAAAGAAGGAGATTTTTTCAGGGGGGGAGTGAAGGAGACTTCGTAGAATGAAAATTATCATAGTTGGTTGCGGAAAAGTAGGACTTACTTTGGCAGAGCAGCTCACAAAAGAAAAACACAACGTAACAGTAATAGATACAAATTATAATAAGCTCCGTGCGGTAACAGACTCAATTGATGTTATGTGCATAGAAGGAAATGGTATTAGCACTCCAATTCTTATGGAGGCTGGTATTGATACTGCAGATATCCTTATTGCTACTATGGAAAATGATGAAAAGAACGTAATGTGTACGCTCGTAGCTAAACAGTTAGGTCACTGTCAGGCTATTGCCAGAATCAGAAGTGCAGCTTACGTTGACGAAATCCGTAACATTAAGGATCAGCTTAATATGTCAATTGTTCTCAATCCTGATAAGGCGGCAGCAGAAGAAATCGGAAAGCTTGTTGCATTCCCTTCATCAGTTAAGAGAATTGATTCATTCGCGAGAGGACGTATTAATGTTGTTGCGGTAACTCTTCCTGAGGAGAGTCTCCTTGAGGGATACAGAATCAGAGATTTGTCGAGAGTTATTAAGGCAAATATTCTTATTTGTGCTATTGAGAGAGATGGAGATGTTATTATCCCTGATGGTAATTCAATTCTTCACGGTGGTGACACGATATCATTTGTAGGTCTTCATACACAGCAGAACTTATTCTTTAAGGAACTTAAGATGACTACAGGTCTTCCTAAGTCTGTAATGATTATTGGTGGAAGTAACATTGCGTATTATCTTGCAAAGGCAATTGAATCTACAACATCTGTTAAGATCATTGATTCAGATCTTGAAAGATGTAAGGAGCTTTCAACAATTCTTGATAAGACTACAATTATTAATGGTGATGCATCTGACCAGCAGCTTCTTTTGGAGGAAGGTATTGAAAGCACGGATGCGGTAGTTACGCTTACAGGAATTGATGAGGAAAACATCATGATTTCCCTATATGCAAGTTCTGTATCACAGGCAAGGGTTATTACTAAAATTAATCGAATTACTTTTGAAAATGTAATATCAACACTTGACGTTGGAAGCGTAGTAAATCCTAAAGTTATTACAGCCGACCACATCACTCAGTATGTAAGAGGTATGCAAAATTCTCTTGGGTCAAATATCGAAACCCTTTATACTTTCGCAAGTGGTAAGGCTGAAGCGCTAGAATTCAGAGTTACAAAAGAATTCCAGAAGTTACACACACCTATTATGGATATTGCGCTTAAGAAGAATCTTCTTCTTGCATGTATTTATAGAAATGGCAGAGTTATCGTTCCTGGTGGTCATGATACATTGGAAGTTGCAGATACAGTTATAGTAGTAACTACACAGACGGGCCTTAATGACCTGAATGACGTATTAGAGTAGAGGTCATAAGATGAATAAAAAGATGGTGCTGTACTTTATAGGGTGGATTTTAAGAATCGAAGCAATATGTATGATTCTACCTATAATAACAGCTATTATTTATAGAGAAGATCAGATAAGAGAGTTCCTTGTTACAGCGCTCATATGTCTTGGCGTTGGAATATTCTTATCAATGAAAAAACCAACGGATCACGCTTTCTACACACGAGAAGGTTTCGTATCGGTAGGCCTCGGCTGGATTGTACTTTCTATGACAGGTGCTCTTCCTTTTGTTCTTGATGGATGTATTCCTAGCTATGTAGATGCACTTTTCGAAGTGGTGTCAGGTTTTACAACAACGGGAGCTACGATACTTAATGATGTTGAAGTTTTACCACGCTCTATGCTTATGTGGCGAAGCTTTACTCACTGGTTAGGTGGTATGGGTATTCTTATGTTCATACTTGCTCTTCTTCCGGTAGCGGGGCAGAACAATATGCACATTGTTAGAGCCGAGTCGCCAGGTCCAACAGCAGGTAAGTTTGTTGCAAGAGCAAGAGATTCAGCAGCTATTCTTTATATAATATATATTGCAATTACTGTAACAGAGGCAATTCTTCTTATCATTGGAAAGATGCCAGTATATGATGCAATTTTAATCACTTTTGGAACAGTTGGTACTGGTGGATTTGGTATGCTTAATGATAGCTGTGGAAGCTATACAGTATATCAGCAGACAGTTATTACAATATTTATGCTGTTATGTGGTACTAATTTCTACCTTTACTTCTTACTTCTAACTAAGAAGTTTAAAGATGCCTTTTCACTTGAAGAGGTTAAAACATATTTTGCTATTGTTTTTGCTTCATCAATACTTATTACAATAAATGTATTAGACAAATTTGACGGTGTGGTAGAAGCCTTTAGACATAGTATTTTCCAGGTAGCATCAATTATTACGACAACGGGATATTCTACCGTAGATTTCGATTTATGGCCTACTTTTTCTAAGACAATTCTTGTATTAATCATGTTCTGTGGTGCCTGTGCAGGTTCTACAGGTGGTGGTATTAAGGTTTCAAGAATTATCATTTGTGTTAAAACAGTTGGTAAAGAATTCACTACAATGATTCATCCAAGAAATGTTAAGGTACTTAAATTCGAAGGAAAAGCAATTGACCATGATGTGTTAAGAAGTGTAAATACTTACATTATGACATATATAGCTGTATTTGCAGGATCTTTACTTATAGTCAGTCTTGATAACTTTGACTTCCAGTCGACATTTACTGCTATTACAGCAACAATCAATAACATTGGACCTGGTATCGGGGCAGTAGGACCTATGGCAAATTACAGTGGATTTTCAGATCTTTCGAAGATTGTAATGAGCTTTGATATGCTTGCAGGAAGACTTGAATTATTCCCAATTCTTCTCCTGTTCTCAGCTAGAACATGGAAGAAGTCGATGTAAAATGAATTTATAACATAATTATTGTAGCAGATACAAAGCGCCGTAATCATTCTGATAAATGTTGTTATATTTAGGAGCGACCTCATCATAGACTTCAGGAATATATGATGATGGGTCTCCGCCAATAACGATCCACTTTGGTGGGTCGTTTTTGATTTTATTAACAATGTCTTCTCTTATACTTGGGTCGAGCGCACAGAAAAACTGGCAGTTTATTGTGTAAGAGTAACATGGCAGAATGTTGTTACATTCAAACCATTGCATATCCATATTGATAGAGTATACGCTGTCACGGTCACATTCTGGAATAAGAGCCGCCATTTCGTTAGCCTGATCGACGTATGTCTGGTAGTAGGTGTTGCCTCTATCATAAAGGACTGTATGAAGCTGATTACCAGTGTGTCCTGCAAAATAGCCTATAAACACAAGTAGAGCTAATATAGGGATATCAAGACGCCATTTTCTGAATAAAATAAGCGGATCGTATATAGTGAACATAGCGATTAAAGCCGTCATAAGAATCGGATAAACTGTGGTGAAATAGTAAATAAATGGGTCGCCTAAGTGTAGAGTCAAGGCAGTAACAACGCCAGAGAATAAAGCGGTAAATAGTAATATTGGTTTACATAATGAAGCGGAACCGGATTTATTATTTTTGCCGACTTCGAGTGGTGCAGCTGCATCAAAAGTGTTGTATTTATGAAATTTACCGTCGGCTCCTCTTTTTGGGAGTAACTGACATATAGCGAATATAATTGCAAAATAACAGCCAGAAATCTTAAGCTCCCACATAAGCGAAAATTCGGTTCCAAAGTCTATAGAGCGAAGAAATGCAAACTGGAACACAGCATAAATCATTCTTGAAAGCATTCCATGACAGAAAAAGTAAATAAAAATAGGGGTAGCCGCCAGTAAGATTCCTAAAAATGAGTAAAGCAGGAATTCGACTAACTCTAAGAAACGGCGGTTTTTTATATAAATAAAGATAACAGCGAGTACTAAACCTACAATAGGGGAAGCTACAGTTATCTTAGCGAACACAAGTATTCCGAAGCATATACCGACAGTTAATGATGAAAGAGGACGCAATGTTGAACTGGCTATTTCCCTAGATTCATTATCGGATAAGTATTTACCGGACTCGCTACGTTGGATATCTCTAAGTACAACATAATAGGTTAAAAGGATTAGTGGAAGAGCGTATTCCTCGAGCGTATTACCGCCCCAAAGCGTTGATGCATAGAACGTAAGAATAAGACCTACGATGAAGGCTGTTTTCTTAGTGGAAACAAATAGTCGACATGTCTTAATTATAAGTATTAATGCAAAAAACAGCGCAAATACTTGGATGATAAAGGCACCTGTTCTTCCCTCGTATAAAAGCTGTCCTAATGCTTCTAAGAAGAAAAAATAAGGACCTTTTAAATCGAAAAAGTCACGGTATGGAACCCAGCCATATTTAATCCCTCTGCCGGCCATAGTAAAAAAGGCGGCGTCGCAACCATACCAATTTTTATACATAGGTGATGTCCACAGTGAAAAAACTAGTAAAAAAACGAAGGAGAATACAAATAGACCGATGAGTTTTAATATCTTATCGGTAGATTCATTAGCTGAAATATTCGATTTTGCATTGTCAAAAGTGTTCAATGTCTAGAAGTCCCTAAATGGTTGCTGAATTGTCCGTACGTGCAAAGTGTCCTGGTGAGCTTTCCATATAGGCAAAAGCGCCACTAATCAAGGAGTTTAGGGCATCTGCTAGCCCTTGTTTTTCTTGATAAAGACACCTGCATCGATTATAATAGAAATAGTGCGTAAAGACAACAAAGAGAGGTTTTGTATGTACGGAATGGAAGATAATATAAGAGAACAGATTGTTGAGGAATACAGAGATGATGTTGTGACTCTTCTCAAGTATTTGCCATGGCTTGCTAAGAAATCTGGTAAGGATGTTTCTGCAATGTATACAGGTGATGGAGATAAGCAGGTTATTCCAATACCTGTATTTGATTCTACTCTTCTCGCTTTTATTAAGGACGCAGAGAAGACAAAGTTCATAGACAGAAATTATCCATATGTATATTCACGAAATGGGATTAAGACTCATGAAGATGAAATCAGGATTTTAAATAACTGCAAAATTACAGATCTTAAGTTTATTAAGGGAATACTTAGTAAATATGTGTTAGGTGGTAAGACTAAAGCAGCGCTTTGGGCAGAAGGTGTTGATTCTGGAGTTTTCGTAACAGCTCTTGAATGCCTTAATAAGCTGTTTTTCTCAAATACAAAAGATGGATCTAAGATGATTAGATACTAGAGTAAACATAGAACTAGGAGGCAATATGGGTTTAGAAAGTGATTTTGAACAGGCTATGAAAGATGCCGCCGAGAAATTCAACGGAGCATCTGGTGGTGGCTTTTCAGGAAAAAATAAGAAAGTAAAAAAAGATAGAAATCCAGGAGATGGAATTAAAAAATTTGGAACATTTGTCGCAGGATTTATTATCTTAATTGTTGTTGCAAATATTGTATTTGGATCTTTTTACACAATAGCAGAAGAAGAACAGGCTGTTGTATGTACATTCGGTCAGGCAAGTGCTGTGACAGATCCTGGACTTCATTTTAAGATTCCATTTATTCAGACAGTTGATAAGGTAAATACAACAATTCAGGGCTTTGCTATTGGCTATTCTGGAGAAGACTATGCAAGCGTTAACTACAATGGATCAAGAGGTGCTGAAGATGGCATGATGATTACATCGGATTACAATTTCATCGATGTTGATTTCTACCTTGAATACAGAGTAATTGATCCAGTTAAGGCTATGTATGCTTCGGAAAATCCACAGATAATTTTGGCAAACGTTGCTCAGAACTGTATTCGTACAACAATCGGATCTTATGGTGTTGATGCAGTGCTCACTACAGGAAAAAACGAGATTCAGGCTAATATCAAGCAGATGATAATGGCAAAAATAGAAAATCTCGACATCGGAATCCAGCTGGTTAACATAACTATACAGGACGCGGAACCTCCAACGGATACAGTTATCGCTGCATTTAAGTCTGTTGAAACTGCTAAGCAGGGTAAGGAAACAGCTCTTAATAATGCCAATAAGTACCGTAACGAGCAGATCCCTAATGCTCAGGCTGAGGCCGATCGTATTATTCAGGATGCTGAGGCTGAAAAGCAGGCACGTATAAATGAAGCTAACGGTCAGGTTGCCAGATTTAATTCAATGTATGAGGAGTACACAAAGTACCCACTTGTTACAAAGCAGAGAATGTTCTATGAGACGATGGAGGATGTGCTTCCTAATCTTAAGATTGTGATTTCTGGTGGCGATGGCGCTGATGTTCAGAAGATTCTTCCACTGGATAGTTTTTCTACAAATGGTGATTCTGACGGTGCTGGAATGACTGTAGCCCCAAGTACTAATAAATCGTCAAATACAAAAAATGAGGAGGAATAAAAATGGCTGAGACAGAAAGATTTGATTCAAATGGCAATAAAGTAAATGATTCCTCTGCAAAGAAAAAGAATGGTAAGATTTGGACAATTGCCGCAATAATTATTGTTATATATATTGCTATTAATTCTTGCCTTGGCGTATGCCATGAGGATGAATACAAGCTTGTACGTCAGTTTGGACGTGTAGACAGAACTATTACGAATGCAGGACTTTTTGTTAAGATCCCATTTATTGAGTCTGTAGACACAGTTCCTAGAAAAGTTCTTTTATACGACCTTCCAGTGTCTGATGTTATTACTTCAGATAAGAAGACAATGATTGTAGACTGTTACGTGTTATGGAGAGTAACTGATCCGCTTAAATTTGCTCAGACACTTTCTCATAGTGTTGGTAATGCGGAGAACCGTATTGATCAGCTTGTATATAACGCAATGAAGAATACGATTTCTAACATGACACAGGACGAAGTCATTAGATCACGTGATGGTAAGATTACAGTTACTGATGTAGTTGCAGTAGATGATGTAGAAAATAACGATATTTTACTTGAAGAGCAGACTCAAGTGGTTAACATAAAATCGCTTACAGAGGAAATAATGGAAAAGCTTGGTACTGTATATGAACAGTATGGTATTGAAATTATGACTGTTGAGGTTAAGAAGCTTGACCTTCCTGATGATAATAAGCAGGCTGTATATACACGTATGATTTCAGAGCGTGAAAATATCGCTGCTCAGTACACTGCTGAAGGTGAATCACAGGCTAGAATCATTAGAAATACAACTGATAAGGAAGTATCGATCATGCTTTCAGAAGCAAATGCGAAGGGCGAGCAGATTAAAGCCCAGGGTGAAGCTGAATACATGAAGATTTTATCAGGTGCATATAATGACGAAGATAAAAGCGATTTCTATAGCTTCGTAAGAAGTCTTGATGCTGCTAAGTCAAGTATGACCGGTAAGGGTCAGAAGACACTTATATTACCAGCAGATTCACCGATTGCTGAAGTATTTGCAGGGTATTGATGTGAAGACGAAAACCGATAGATAGGTGAAAAGACTTGTTTTTACAAGGAAATCGGTAAACATATAAGAAAAGAGGAAATAATCATGATTTCAGAGAAGATGAAAGGCCTTGTTGCTGGAAGTTCTGTAACAAGAGCAATGTTTGAAGAAGGTAACAGACTTGCAAAGATTTATGGCAGAGAGAACGTATATGATTTCAGTCTTGGTAATCCTAACGTTCCAGCTCCGGAAAAGGTTAAAACTTCAGTTATTGATATAGTAAACAATGTTGATCCTGTAAAGCTTCACGGATATATGTCTAACGCTGGATACGAGGAAGTAAGAGAAAAGATTGCCGCTTCTATTAATAAGAGATTTGGCATGAATTACGGCGTGAATAACATATTAATGACAGTAGGTGCAGCTGGTGGACTTAATGTAATCCTCAAGGTTTTATTAAATCCTGGTGATGAAGTTATAGCTTTTGCACCATTCTTCGGTGAGTATCGTAACTATGTATCTAACTTTGATGGCCAGATGGTTGTTATTTCTCCAAACACAGCAACTTTCCAGCCTAAGCTTGATGAGTTTGAAGAGAAAATTACAGCTAAGACTAAGGTCGTAATCGTTAATTCACCTAATAACCCATCTGGTGTTATTTATTCAGAAGAAACATTTGTTAAGATGGCTGAGATACTTGAGAAGAAGGAAAAAGAGTTCGGAACAAGTATTTATCTTGTAACAGATGAGCCTTATAGAGAGCTTGCTTATGGCGGAATTCAGGTGCCATATGTGCCTAAGTTCTATCATAATACAGTTGTTGGATATTCATATTCTAAGTCACTTTCACTTCCTGGCGAGCGTATAGGATATCTTGTTATTCCTAACGAGCTTGATGACTATGAGGATGTGTGGGCAGCAGCAGTTGTTGCGAATAGAATTCTTGGATTTGTAAATGCGCCATCACTTCAGCAACTTTTCCTTGCTGAGTGTCTTGATGAAAGCACAGACATTTCATATTACGAGAGAAACAGAAATACATTATTTGACGGTCTTACAAAGATTGGTTATGAGTGCCCTAACCCAGATGGAGCATTCTATTTATTCATGAAGACTCCGATTGAGGATGATAAGGAATTTTGTGAAATAGCGAAGAAATACAATATTTTAGTAGTTCCTGGAAGTGCTTTTGCTTGCCCTGGTTACTGCAGAATAGCATACTGTGTTTCTTACGAGACAATCTGCAACTCGCTTCCTAAATTCGAGGAGTTATATAAGGAGATTAAAGGGTAAAATGTCATATATAGATAATATAAGAAAAGTGGTTCCATATACTCCGGGGGAACAACCTAAAGTTGAGGGTGAGATTATTAAGCTCAATACAAACGAGTTCCCTTACCCGCCATCAGCAATGGTTGAGAAAGCCCTTGAATCATTGGATATTGATACATTAAGGTTATATCCTAATGTAACAGCAGCGCCTCTTGCTAGAGCAATTGCTAAGTATTATGGATTTGAAGAGGATGAGGTGTTTGTAGGAGTTGGATCTGATGATGTTCTCGCAAACAGTTTTTTGACGTTTTTTGCATCAGACGTACCAATTCTATTCCCAGATATCACATATTCATTCTATGACGTGTGGGCAGATCTTTATAAGATTCCATATGTAAGGGTGCCACTTAAGGATGATTTTACCGTAGATGTTAATGATTATAAGGTAAAAAACGGCGGAATCGTAATAGCCAACCCGAATGCGCCTACAGGAATCGCGCTTCCACTTGAATCTATAGAGGAAATAGTTAAGGCTAATCCTGATGTAATTGTGATTGTGGATGAGGCTTATGTGGATTTTGGCGGAGAAAGCGCTTTACCACTTGTTAGAAAGTATGAGAACTTATTAGTTGTTCAGACATTTTCTAAGTCAAGAGCTGCAGCTGGTATGAGAATTGGTTTTGCGGTAGGTAATAAGACGCTTATTAAATATTTAAGTGACGTCAAATTTTCTATCAATTCATATACTATGAACCAGATGGCACTTGCAGCAGGTGTAGCTGCAATAGAAGATAAAGAATATTTCAAAGAAACGGTAACACGTGTTATAAATACCAGAAATTGGGCAAATAAACAACTTGTTAAATTAGGATTTAACGTTTTACCATCGAGTACAAACTTTGTTTTCGCCTCTCACAAAGATGTTCCTGCTAGAGATATATTTGAATATCTTAAGACTAAAAATATTTTCGTAAGATACTTTAATAAAGACAGAATTGATAATTATTTAAGAATTACAATTGGCACTAAGGAACAGATGGAAAAGCTTGTTAAGGTGCTTGAAGAGTATCTGAAGTAGAACTAGAAAGCGAAGAATATTAATATAGGAGAATAGAGATGTTACATTATTTAATAGTTTTTTTAGTATCAATGATTCCTCTTATAGAGCTTAGAGGAGCAATTCCGTATGCAATCGGATTTATTGCAGCAGGCGAGCCGCTTTCATTGCCACTTTGCTACCTGATTGCAATCATAGGAAATATGATACCAGTACCAATTATTTTCTTTTTCGCAAGAAAGGTTCTTGAATGGGGTAAGGACAAGCCAGTAATTGGTGGTTTCTTCACATTCTGTCTTGAAAAGGGACATAAGGGCGGAGAAAAGCTTCAGGAAAAGGCTGGAAAAGGTCTTTACATTGCGCTTTTACTTTTTGTAGGAATTCCTCTTCCAGGAACAGGAGCATGGACAGGAACGCTTGCAGCCAGCATGCTTGATATGGATTTTAAAAAGAGCGTAATCGCAGTAGTATGCGGTGTTGTACTGGCTGGTATTATTATGGGTGTACTTAGTACAGGAGTATTCTCGGTAGTATTTTAATGTATGCGAATTGCAGTACCTGGTTTATGAATTATGATTCATGTCAGAGGATTATAGTTATAGGTTTATGAATTATGGTTCCAGGTTAGTGGATTATTGTTTAAGGCGAAGTTTGATGGCTAGTTAGGGTTTATATGTCGCAGCAATATTCGGATTTTTCAAATGTATATGATTTGTTCATGGATAATGTTCCATACGAGCAGTGGGCAGACTCAATTGTGGAAACTCTTAGAAAGCATGGTATTGAGGGTGGCTTAGTATTGGATCTTGGATGTGGAACGGGAACCCTTACTAGGATGCTTTCGGACAATGGCTACGATATGATAGGCGTCGACTCGTCTGAAGACATGTTGATGATAGCTAGAGAGAAAAGTGCGGATTCTCAACAAAAATCAGAATTGTTAAATGAAGATTTAACAGAAAATGAGATATTATATCTCTGCCAAGACATAACCGATTTCGAACTGTATGGCACAGTTAAGGCTGTTGTATCTACATGTGATAGCCTTAATTATATTACTGAGCCAGATGATTTACTGCAGACTTTTAAGCTAGTAAATAATTATATTGAGCCTGATGGAATTTTTATTTTTGATATGAACGCACCGGAAAAGTATGAGCAGGTGCTTAAGGATAATGTATTTGCAGAAAATCGTGATGACGCGAGCTTTATCTGGGAAAATACATTTGATGAAGATAGTAGGATTAACGAATACGCTCTGACACTGTTTTTGGAGGATGAAGAAACAGGTTTATATGAAAGAATAGAAGAATTTCACTACCAGAGGGCATATTCGAGAGAAGAAATACTTGATTTGCTTGGTAAAGCTGGTTTTGAGGTTTTAGAGTCAAGAGAAGAGGACTTAAGACTTTATTACACTGTAAAAGTCATGCCAGGCAAGAAGCTTGGAAATATTTGTTGAGTTGACAATTACATTGATTGGAAGGAGCAGGAATGAAGGACGGATTTATAAAAGTATGTTCGTGTACACCAAAAATAAAAGTGGCTGACGTTGACTACAATGTAAGCGAAATAATAAAGCTTATGTCCGATGCTGAGGATAACGGGGCTAAGGTTATCGTATTTCCTGAACTTTGCATAACAGGATATACATGTCAGGACTTGTTTTTACAGGGAAGACTCCTTGATAAAGCACTTGAAGGACTGGACAGAATAGTTGATGCATCAAATGGTCTTGATGCGCTTATATTTGTAGGGGTACCTCTTGAAGTTGACGGAAAGCTTTACAATACCGCAGCTGCAGTGTATGGAGGACATGTACTTGCTTTTATCCCAAAGAAAAACCTTCCAAATTACGCAGAATTTTATGAGGAAAGACATTTCTATCCGGGATTTGCTGATCCAGTGTGCATTGGATACAAAGGCGAAGATGTTGTTATAGGCCAAAATGTAATATTTACAACACCTGCAGTTAAGGGATTACAGATAGCCTGTGAAATTTGTGAGGATTTGTGGGTTGCAGATACACCATCTACAAGACATGCGATGAATGGTGCAAATCTTATAGTCAATCTTTCCGCCGGTAATGAAATAATTGGCAAGTCAGAATATAGAAGAATGCTCGTTAAATCAACATCCGCAAGACTTATTTGCGGCTATGTATATTGTAATGCTGGAGATGGAGAATCCACTCAGGATTTGGTTTTCTCAGGACACAATATGATTTGCGAGAACGGCACTACTCTTGTGGAATCTAAGTGCTTCACTACGGGAACAGTATATGCAGACATTGATATAGAACGTATTAGAACAGAACGTCGAAGGATGACTACTTTTAATGTAGAAGACCCATCAGCTGTTCGTGATAACAATAATTACGCAAAAATAACATTTGATATTAATCAAAAAGATACAGATTTAAATAGAGAATTTTATTGTATGCCTTTTGTTCCTGCAAATGATGCTGAGAGGAATGAAAGATGTGAGCATATTTTAGCTATTCAAAGTGAGGGTCTTAAGAAGAGATTGCTTCATACTGGTGTTAAAAATGCAGTTATTGGGCTGTCAGGAGGACTTGATTCTACGCTTGCACTTTTAGTTATGGCTAGAGCATTTGACCTGGCAGGGCTTGATAGAAGCGGAATATATGCAGTTACAATGCCTTGTTTTGGCACAACAGATAGAACATACAACAATGCGTTAACATTAGCTAAGTCTCTTAAGGCTACACTTAAGGAAATAAATATTGAGAAAGCTGTAAGGGTACATTTTGAAGATATTGGTCACGACGAGAGTGATCACAGTGTCACTTATGAGAATTGCCAGGCGAGGGAACGTACACAGGTGCTTATGGACATGGCTAATAAAGTGAACGGTCTTGTAATCGGTACAGGAGATATGTCAGAGCTTGCTCTTGGATGGGCTACATATAACGGAGATCATATGTCGATGTATGGCGTAAATGCGGGAGTTCCTAAGACTTTAGTTAGACATCTTGTTAAGTATTATGCAGATACATGCAATGATTTGGCTCTTTCTAAGGCGTTAATTGATGTATTAGAAACACCAGTTAGCCCTGAATTATTACCACCGGAAAATGGAACAATAGCCCAGAAAACAGAAGATCTTGTTGGACCTTACGAATTACATGATTTCTTCTTGTATTACATGCTTAGATGCGCTTTTACACCTAGCAAGGTATACAGAGTTGCAAAGCTTGCATTTAAGGACAAGTATGATGATAAGACTATACTTAAGTGGCTTAAGACATTCTACAGAAGATTCTTTGCGCAGCAGTTTAAGAGAAGCTGTCTGCCAGACGGCCCTAAGGTCGGTGCAGTAGCCGTATCTCCAAGAGGAGACTTGCGTATGCCATCAGATGCAGTAAGCAAGGCTTGGCTAGAGGAGCTTGAGGGTCTGGAATAGTGTTGCTGGGGCGCTGTTGCTGGGGTG
>JAUNIR010000048.1:8499-18407 GCA_030523345.1 Lachnospiraceae bacterium | reverse complement strand
TAAACTGTACCCATAGATTTGGACACTAATAAGTTGAATAGACCTGTTTTTCAGACAGGTGTGAATAGATGATTAAATGGCATAATTAAAGGATTTTTTGTAGCTGATACATAATGAGAAACAGAAGAATCCCATATTTCGTACAGTAACCCCGGGTTAAGTGATATACTTTTGAGTAGAATTCAGGAGGAATATCATGGAACGAAACAAGTTCACACCAAGAGAAATTCAGATACTTAAGAATAACCCTTATACGTATCGTGTTACAGAGTACAACATATTTTATACAAAGGAATTTAAGGAAGAATTCTGGCGAAGATACCAGGAAGGAGAATCGCCGAGAATGATTCTTGAAGCTCTTGGATATGATCCTGATATTTTAGGACAGGCGAGAGTTACAGGCGTTCAGATAAACATAAAAAAACAGGCAGAACGAGAGGGCGGATTTACAGAAGGTAAAAGCCATAGACGTAAAGGATATAAAAAAGAACTCTATAGCGTTGAAGAAAAGCCGAATGATGAGACCATAGTAAAGATGCAGCATGAAATCTTGTATTTAAGACAAGAAGTAGAATTTCTAAAAAAAATTACTTCTCTCAAAAATACTACGAAGTGAGGTCTGCACTAATGGGAAAGGCTGCTGTGCTTTATGAGATTATTTATGAAACTGTTACCAGTGAAGGAAACGATCTCAGTGTAGAACTACTTTGTAAGATTGCAGGGGTTTCAAGGTCTGGCTACTATTACTGGGTAAAAACAATTCCAGACAGACAGAGACAAGAAGAGGAAGATAGAGCTGATTTCAAGCTCATACTTATAGCTTATAATCACCGAGGATATTCAAAAGGTGCCAGAGGAATATATATGTGTATGCTGCATATGAATCCACCGGTGATAATGAACCTTAAAAAAATAAGACGTTTGATGAAAAAGTACCGGCTGGAATGTCCTGTGCGACGAGCTAATCCATATAGACAGATGCAAAAAGCGATAAAAACAAGCAATTATGCAGATAATCTGTTGTTAAGGGAGTTTGAAAAATATGGACCTCGAATGGTACTGCTTACAGATATAACATATATTCCTTATGATTATGATGAAGTAGCTTATTTGTCAGTAATTATGGACGCATATACCAAACAGGTTTTAGCGTATGTATTAAGTGAATCATTAGAAGTAGACTTTGTGAAAGAGACGGTAGAAATACTGGTAAGAAATCATGGAGTTAGCCTTCATAAGGAAACAATAATTCATAGTGATCAAGGCTCACACTATACAAGTACGACCTTTATTCGAATAATGAATGATGTGAATATAAGACGTTCTATGTCGAGAAGAGGCAACTGCTGGGATAACGCTCCACAGGAGAGTTTCTTCGGGCATATGAAGGATCATCTTATGGAACGAATATCAGGAGCAACACGATATTCAGAAGTAAAGTTCGCAGTAGATGATTACATGGATTATTACAATAATGAAAGATATGTATGGGATTTGGCATACCTGTCACCAAATGAATTTTACGATTATGTTATGACAGGAAAATACCCATTAAATATACCAAATCCACCAAAGCCTCCAAGATATGATAAAAAACCAGAGGACTTAGGAAAGAAAGAGGAATCAAAAGCAGATAAAGCTGCTGATGATATATGTAGTTAAAAACAGAGAAAGGATATCACATGCCGAGGGTGTGCCGATAAGTCGGTTCAACTTATTACTGTCCTTGACATGGGGTACACATTAGCTAGTTACTATATACTCAATAATTATTTGATAAAGATACAAAAGGAGAACTAGTTATTATGAAAATACAGTATTGTAAGAAATGTTGTCTTCCTAGTACAAAGCCTCATTTATTATTTGATGATGAAGGTGTGTGTAATGCATGTAGAAATTATGAAAAAAGAACGGATGTGGATTGGGATAAACGAAAAGATGAATTAACACAGATTCTTGATAGGTACAGATCTGTTGATGGAACAAATTGGGATTGTATTATTCCAGTAAGTGGTGGAAAAGATAGTACATATCAAGTTATTAAAATGCTAGAATTAGGAATGAACCCTTTATGTGTTACTGCTACCACCTGTGATTTAACTGAAATAGGAAGGTATAATATTGAAAATATAAAAAAACTGGGCGTAGATTACATCGAGATTACTACAAATCGTGTGGTTAGAGCAAAGTTAAATAGAATTGGACTAAAAGAAGTTGGAGATATTTCATGGCCTGAACATGTCAGTATTTTTACAGTACCTGTTAGAGTAGCTGTTAATTTTGGAATTCCATTAATAATTTGGGGCGAAAATTCACAAAATGAATATGGTGGTCCAGCTAGCTCTGTTGATAATAATGTTTTAGATAGAAGGTGGCTTGAAGAATTTGGAGGTATGTTAGGGCTTAGAGTAAATGATTTAGTGGGTCAAGAAGGAATCACCAAAAAGGATATTATTCCTTTCACATATCCTACAGATGAAGAATTAAAGAGGGTTGGAGTTACGGGTATTTTTTTAGGATATTATATTCCATGGGAAGGTTTAAACAATGTATTGATTGCTAAATCACATGGATTTAAAAGTTGGGGAAAAGTTGTAGAAGGTCATTATGATGATTATGAGAATCTAGATAACTATCAAGCTGGGATACACGAGTATTTTAAATATTTAAAATTCGGATTTGGAAGGTGTTCTGATCAAGCGTCTATGCATATAAGACGCGGAAGAATATCTCGAGAAGATGCAATGAAAACAGTGAAAGAAAGAGATGGTCAGTTTAGATGGACATATTTAGATAAATCATTAGAAGATATTTTGAGACCATTAGATATTTCAGTCGATGAATTTATAAAAATATGTGATGAATTTACAAATAAAAAGATTTTTTTAACTGATAAAAATGGAAAGCTAATAAAAGATAAGAATGGCAACCTTACAAAAATCAACTACGATAATGAGGATTAAAGTATGGAAGCTGCAATTATTGATTATGGAATGGGAAACTTATGGTCTGTTCAAAGAGCATTTGAAAAGTGTGGTTTTGATGCTGAAATAATAGATTCTCCTAATTTAATAGAAAAAACCGAAAGAATTGTACTTCCTGGTGTGGGTGCATTTCCAGATGCCGTCAAATCTCTAAAAGAAGCTGGATGGATAGAAGCGCTAAACAATGCAGTTATTGTTCAAAAAAAACCACTATTAGGCATATGTCTAGGAATGCAGCTATTGGCCTCATATGGGAATGAAGGTGGTGTATGCAAAGGACTGGACTATATAAAAGGAAAAGTAGTTGATTTAAAGGCCACAAAAAAAGATGAGAGGATACCTCACGTCGGTTGGAATGAAGTCATAATAAAAAATAATAATGGGTTATTTAAAGATATAAAAACATGCACAAATTATTATTTCGTACATGGTTATCACTTTGTACCTGATGATGATGCAGACATAGTTTCAGTAACTCCATATTGTGGTGAGTTTGTTTCAGCTATAGCGCATGACAACATAATGGGTGTTCAGTTTCATCCAGAAAAAAGCCAAAAAGCTGGTTTTGCATTAATAAAAAATTTTATGGGTATGTAAATATGTTGAAAGTAAGAGTAATCCCAACATTACTATATAAATCAGTCGGGTTAGTGAAAGGAATTGGTTTTGATTCTTGGAGAAGAGTTGATACAGTTCTACCAGCTATAAAAGTATACAATATGAGAGAGGTAGATGAATTAATCTTACTTGACATAGATGCTACTATTAATAACCAGTTACCAGACTACGATTCTATTCGTGATTTTTCTAAAGAATGCTTTGTTCCATTTTGTGTAGGTGGAGGGATTAATAATATTAGTCAAATAAAAGAGCTTCTAAGAAATGGTGCAGATAAAGTTGCAATTAACTCGGCAATGTATAAGGATTTAGGATTCATTTCAGAAAGTGCATCGAGGTTTGGGTCACAGTGTATTGTCGGAAGTGTCGATTGTAAGTATATTGATGATGATTATTATTGTTTTTCACATTCGGGTACAATAAATACAAATATAAGATTATCCGAATGGGTAATTAAATTGGAAAAGGCGGGAGTTGGAGAAATACTAATTACATCAATTGATAGAGATGGAACAATGATAGGATATGATATTGACATGATAAAGGAAGTATCTAGTAGGGTATCAATACCGGTAATTGCATCAGGAGGAGCTGGAAATTATGAGGATATGTATAGAGCAGTAGTAGATGGAGGTGCATCTGCTATTGCAGCTGCTAGTATTTTTCATTTTACTGAACAGACTCCAAAAGAAGCAAAAGAATATCTATATAATAAGGGAATTGCTACTCGAATAGTATAGGTATTTATTGTTTTCGTTTTTATAGTTAATAATTTTAATAAGGAAATGAAATGATATTAAATCCAAATAAGTCATACAATAAATATATAAGTAATATACGAAAAATACATAATAAATATAGAGAAGATAAATTCTATATACCTTCACATATAGGAACAGAGCTTGAAAAACATGATTGCCCTATTGTTTACAATAAAGAAGGTAATCGAATGTATACCTGTTTTATGGCATATGATCATCCTTTTGAAAATGGTAATCAGATTATGTTTGATTACAGTGATTGGGGACTAAACGTACATTTTTATGGAGAAAGTGAATTAAATAGAATTGTAGGAAATCCTAAAATAAGACTAGCTTTTTTGGGAGAAAGTCAGTTAATAGTGAAAAACCAATATGATTATGTTATAGAAAATCAGTTCGAAATAGAGAATAATTTTGATTATATTTTTACATTTGATGAAAGAATATTAAATGAATTTAAAAATGCAAAGTATTTTCCTTATCCATCAACTCCTTGGTATGGAAAAAAATATGGCTGCAAGGATAATCAATATGAATTTAAAGAAAAAAATATATCAATAATTGCAAGCAATAAATCATTAACACGACTTCATAGATTAAGGGTTGAAGTAGCAAAAAGGTGTAAAGAGGAAGGTCTTGCGGATGCGTATGGTAAATTTGATGGTGGTGAATTTTTAGATAATTACGATGATGCATTTAGAAATTATAGATATGCAATAGTTATAGAAAATAATGTATCGGATTACTATTTTACCGAAAAGATAACTAGTTGTTTTGCTGCGCAAACTGTTCCTATATATTTGGGAGCGCGTAGAATTGGAGATTTCTTTAATGAGAATGGAATAATAACAGTACCAGAGAATAAGCCTGAGTTAATATACGAAATATTATCAAATTGTTGTTATGAAGATTATATTTCTAGAAAAGATGCTATTATTGATAATTATAATAGGGTAAAGTTGTATAATGGCCGATGGAATTGGTGGTTTAGAAATTATGGTGATATTATAGAAAAAGCATATGGTTAGATTTTTTGATAATAATATGCAACTGTTTTTCTCTAAATATGTTTACGCACTTACACACCCATACGGAGTATTCGCTTCTTGATGGGTCGAATAAAATTAAAAATTACATAAAACGTGTTAAAGAACTTGGAATGACAGCAGCTGCAATTACGGATCATGGTGTAATGTATGGCTGTATTGAGTTTTATAAGGAAGCTAGGAAGCAGGGTATCAAGCCTATTCTTGGATGCGAAGTGTATGTAGCTCCTAATTCACGTTTTGATAAAGAAACTACAGGTGGCGAGGATAGATATTACCACCTTATTTTGCTTGCTGAAAATAATACTGGCTATGCAAATCTTATAAAGATCGTAAGTGCAGGACATGTAGAGGGATTTTATTATAAGCCACGAGTTGATATGGAAATTCTTAATAAATATCACGAAGGGCTTATTTGTTTATCGGCTTGTCTTGCTGGTGAAGTTCAAAGATACCTTGCAAAGGGTATGTATGAAGAAGCCTGTAAACAGGCTATTAAATATAGAGACTGTTTTGGTGAAAACAATTATTTCTTAGAACTTCAAGACCATGGAATACCTGAACAGGCTAATGTAAATCACGGACTCATGCGTATGAGTCAGGAATTAAATATTCCTCTTGTATGTACAAATGACTGCCACTACACATATGAAGATGATGTAGAAGCACATGATTTGTTACTTTGCATGCAGACAGGTAAGAAAGTAATTGATGAAGATCGTATGCGTTACGAGGGTGGTCAGTATTACGTTAAGTCTGAAGAAGAGATGTTAAAGCTTTTTGGATACTTCCCAGAAGCTCTTGAGAATACAAATAAAATCGCAGATAGATGTAATGTAACTATTGAGTTTAATAATTATAAACTCCCCCATTACGATGTTCCTAGAGAGTTTTATGATTATGAACCACCTGTTTTTGAAGGATGTCCTAAAAAAGAGGATTATACTCCATCATGGAGATATTTTAGTAAGCTCTGTTGGGAAGGCCTTGAAAGACGATATGGAAATTACAGTGATGCTCTTAAAAAGCAGATGGAGCATGAGCTTAGAACTATTTCCAATATGGGATTCGTGGATTATTTCCTTATAGTTTGGGACTATGTAAATTATGCAAAATCTCATGGCATTGCGGTAGGCCCTGGTAGAGGTTCTGCGGCAGGTTCAATCGTTGCATATTCTCTTGCAATTACTGATATTGATCCGGTTAAATACGACCTTCTTTTTGAACGATTTCTTAATCCAGAGCGTGTATCAATGCCTGATATAGATATGGACTTTGCTCCAGAAGGCAGACAGGACGTAATCAACTACGTTATGGATAAGTATGGCCATGAAAAGGTAGTACAAATCATTGCCTTTGGTACTATGCAGGCAAAGGGTGCTATTAAGTCTGTTGTTCGTGTACTTGATAAGCCAGTAGCTCTTGGAAATGAGTTAGCAAAAATGGTTCCTGAGGTTTTAAATATTTCTATTGATGATGCTCTTAATACATCAAAAGAACTTAAGGAACGCTACGTTACAGATGAAGAAGTAAAATATATTATCGATATGAGCCGTCGTCTGGAGGGATTACCTAACCACACGACAATTCATGCTGCTGGAGTACTTATTTGTCCTGAAGCTGCTGATGAATATATACCACTTGCTCGTGGTAAGGATGATGTAATTACTACCCAGTTTGAGAAAACTACGGTTGAGGAGCTTGGACTTCTTAAGATGGATTTCCTTGGTCTTCAGAACTTAACAATTATTCAAGATGCCATTAGCTATATAAAGGATTCTCGCGGCATAGATATTGATATAAATAACATAGATTATGAGGATGAAGAAGTTTATGCATCTATTGGTACAGGTCGTACTGATGGTGTGTTCCAGCTTGAAAGTGCTGGAATGAAGGGATTCATGAAACGTCTTCAGCCAAAGAATCTTGACGATATTATTGCTGGTATTGCACTGTTTAGACCAGGCCCAATGGATTTCATTCCACAGTATATTAGAGCAAAGAATTCACCTGAACTTGTAACATACAGATGCCCCGAACTTGAACCAATTCTTAAATCCACATACGGCTGTATCGTTTATCAGGAACAAGTAATGCAGATTGTTCAAGATCTTGGTGGATATACGCTTGGTAGAGCTGATCTCGTTAGACGTGCTATGTCGAAAAAGCATGCTGATGAAATGGAGGAAGAACGTAATAACTTCGTCTATGGTAATCCTGATAAGGGAGTGCCAGGATGTGCTGCAAAGGGTATTTCTCCAGAAGTTGCAAATGCAATTTTTGATGATATGCAGAGCTTTGCATCATATGCTTTTAATAAATCGCATTCTGCAGCCTATGCTTTTGTTACTTATCAGACGGCATACCTTAAGTGCCATTATCCAACAGAATATATGGCAGCCCTTATGACCTCTGCGTTTAATGCATCAGATAAGGTATCTCAGTACATATATTCATGTAAACAGATGGGACTTGAAATATTACCTCCTGATATTAACAAAGGTTACGCAAGATTTTCTGTTTCAGGAAATAGCATAAGATATGGTCTTGCTTCTATAAAGGGTGTTGGATGGGGTGTAATTGATGCTGTAGTTGCTGAGAGAACTGCTAGCGGTAAATACAGAGATTTAGAAGACTTCATTACAAGACTTTCATCTAAAGAAGTAAATAAAGGTACAATTGAAGGCTTCATTAAGGCAGGAGCTTTTGACTGCTTTAATGCTACTAGAAAGCAGATGCTATGTGTTTACACACAGATACTTGATCAGATAAATAAGGATCGTAAGCATACTGTTGAAGGTCAGATGTCATTATTTGATTTTGCCTCAGAAGAGGATAAGGTCAATATGCAGATAAAGATGCCTGATGTTGGTGAATTTGATAAAGAGGAGCTCCTTAGCTACGAAAAAGAAGTTCTTGGAATATATGTATCAGGCCATCCTATGGAAGAATATGAGGGCTTGTGGCGTAAAAATATTACAAATATGACTTCTGATTTTGTAAATGATAATAAGTCAGAAGATGATAGTGATAATCAGCCAGGAGTTACAGGTATTGATGACGAGAAAGAAAATAAGGTTAAAGATGGAGAACGAGTAGTCATCGGCGGACTTGTTACTTCAAGAGTGCTTAAGCAGACCAAAAAGGGTGATGTATATGCAAGAGTCATTGTGGAGGACCTTGTTGGTATGGTCGAATGCCTTGTCTGGCCAAGACAATACGAAAAGTATTCAAATCAGCTTGTGGAAGGATCTAAAATATTTGTAGAAGGTCGTGCCCAGGCCGATGATGATAAAGATGCCATTGTAATATGTGATAAAATCACAGCCTTTACTGATATTCCAAGAAAGCTTTGGATTCAGTTTGAAACAATGGATGATTACGAAGCTAAGGCAAAAGAGATTATGGATACTCTAAAAACTTCAGATGGAAATGATGATGTGATAATATACATCAAATCAACCAAGCAGAAAAAGGTGCTTCCAAAGAACCAGTCAGTGAATGCGGGGGCGGAGTTGATAGAGAAGCTTTCTAAGATGTTTGGAAATGAAAATGTTAGGGTGACGGTGTAGGAATACATGTGTAAGGAGTTTTACAGTGGTTTTTTCGAGTTTATTATTTGCTTTTTATTTTTTACCATTAACAGTTATTATTTATTATTTATCAAAAGAAGAATATAGAAATTATATTTTACTTATAGCTAGTTTGATTTTTTATTCATATGGTGAGCCAAAATTTGTATTTGTTATGTTGAGTTCAATTGCAATTAATTATATTGTTGCAATTGGTATAGCGAAAACAAAAAAAATGAATAAAACTACACTTGATAAGTGCCTTTTGATTCTAGCTGTTTTGTTAAATATCGGAATACTATTTATTTATAAATACTTAGATTTTTCAATAAAAATTTCAAATAAGGTATTTAATACAAATATACCACTTACAAATATAGTGCTACCTATAGGCATTTCTTTTTTCACATTTCAAGCGTTGTCATATGTAATAGATGTATATAAAGGAAAAGTTGAAGTGCAAAATAATCCTTTTTATTTAGCGTTGTATATTTCTTTTTTTCCACAGCTTATTGCAGGACCAATAGTTCGATATTCCACAATAAATGAGCAAATAACAAACAGAAAATGTACTATAGATGGATTTGCGGATGGCTTTAAACGTTTTCTAATAGGATTTTGCAAAAAAGTAATATTAGCAAATAATTTATATGTAGTGGTATCGGAAGTATTTGAAATGGACTTCATTCATACTAATCCATTGACTCTATGGATGGGGTCTATTTGTTTTTCGTTGCAGATATACTACGATTTTTCTGGATATTCAGATATGGCAATAGGGCTTGGTAGGATGTTTGGATTTGAATTTGAGGAAAATTTTAACTACCCATATATTTCTAAATCAATAACAGAGTTCTGGAGAAGATGGCATATTTCATTAGGACAATGGTTTAGAGATTATGTTTATATTCCATTAGGAGGATCCAA
>JAUNIR010000048.1:0-8489 GCA_030523345.1 Lachnospiraceae bacterium | reverse complement strand
TGGTTCGTTTAATACTTAATTTGTTTGTTGTATGGATTTTAACCGGAATTTGGCATGGGGCTAATTATACATTTATTGCATGGGGATTAGGTTATTTTGTTTTATTACTTATAGAAAAACTATTAATTAAACCTAACAAGAGAAAATGTGTATTATTGAAGATAGTATGGCGGATTATTACGTTGCTGTGTATAAATTTTGGATGGGTAATTTTTAACTCTTCTAGCATAAGTGAGGGTATAAAATACTGTCTATCAATGATTGGATTTTTTGATAATATGTTAGTAATTGATGAAACAATAATTAGATATTTGCGGGACTATGGATTCTACATAATTATTGGTATTATTTTATCTACGCCAATTTGTAAAGTTTTTTCAAGTAGAATGAATTATACAGCTTTGGATAAAGTATTGAAATTTGTTCAGCCAGTTCTTATTGGTGTTTTGTTTTTGTGGTCTGTATCGTTTATTCTTTTAGGGGCTCACAATCCTTTTATTTATTTTAACTTTTAATGGGAGATAGTAGTTAAATGCATGTAATTAAGAAAAGTACATATATGTATATATGTATATTTTTAATTTTTATTGTTGGCATGGGTATTTCCAGTATAAGTAATATGGTTGATTTTTACGTTAATGATAAAGCTGATTATAATGAATGGAATGCTGATTTGGGAAACAAATTTGAAACAGATTTGGCAACTACATTTTATAGAAAATCCCAATTTATAAATATGAACGGCGCAATACGTAATATATTACACCAGAGAGAGATGAATGGAATAGTTAAATTAAATAATGGGTACTTAATGAAACCAATAGAATATGTTAACGATTCTACTCTACAAAATTATGCAGATAGCATTTCTAAACTTAAGGATTACTTAAATAGCCGAGATATAGACTTATTGTATTCGATAACACCATACACGGTTAGTAAATATGATAATCAAATGCCAGTCGGAATCAAGGATTATGGAAATGATAATGCGGATAGGTTGATATCAAAAATCAAAGCGAAAAGAGTAGATGTTATTGATTTTCGAGAAGTAATGTATGAAGACGGAATAAATCAGTATGATATGATGTACAAAACGGATCATCATTGGACAACGGAAGCAGGATTTTATGCATATAAAAAGCTTGAAGAATATATAGTAAATTCTACAGGATGTGATGTGGATAATAGAGTTTCAGATATCAATAGTTACACCATTAAAAAATATGAGAAATGGCATCTTGGATCAAATGGGCAACGAACAGGCAGATATTATGCTGGAATCGATGATTTTGACTTTATTTCTCCAAACTTTGATATTAGAGTATTATCAAATGAGGGAAGATTTGGATACGCGAAAGATATAATTTATAACAAAAAGCCATTATACACGCAAGATTATTCTTCTAGATATACGTATGATGAGGTTTTGGGAAACTCCAGAGGTCACTATAGAAATATTGATGCAAAAAATGATGTTAAAATTTTAATGATATCTGACTCATTCGCAAAAGCTGTAAATCCATATCTAATTATGGGTTTTTCGGAGTTTGATTATGTCGGCTATTCATATGTTAACACTATTACCACTACGTATGTGGAGAGCTTTAATCCAGATATTGTTATTATTATGTATTATCCTGGGATATCTGCAATATCTTCAGAATCATATTTGTTTGGTGGATTAGATAATAATACGAAATAGAATGAAAGAGCGGTATCTAATCTTGAATTAAGACTTATGTACTAATAAAAAGGTGTAAATGCGTTCGTGAGGTTTATTATTAATCTATTTTTGTGGTCTGTATCGTTTATTCTTTTAGGGGCTCACAATCCTTTTATTTATTTTAACTTTTAATGGGAGATAGTAGTTAAATGCATGTAATTAAGAAAAGTACATATATGTATATATGTATATTTTTAATTTTTATTGTTGGCATGGGTATTTCCAGTATAAGTAATATGGTTGATTTTTACGTTAATGATAAAGCTGATTATAATGAATGGAATGCTGATTTGGGAAACAAATTTGAAACAGATTTGGCAACTACATTTTATAGAAAATCCCAATTTATAAATATGAACGGCGCAATACGTAATATATTACACCAGAGAGAGATGAATGGAATAGTTAAATTAAATAATGGGTACTTAATGAAACCAATAGAATATGTTAACGATTCTACTCTACAAAATTATGCAGATAGCATTTCTAAACTTAAGGATTACTTAAATAGCCGAGATATAGACTTATTGTATTCGATAACACCATACACGGTTAGTAAATATGATAATCAAATGCCAGTCGGAATCAAGGATTATGGAAATGATAATGCGGATAGGTTGATATCAAAAATCAAAGCGAAAAGAGTAGATGTTATTGATTTTCGAGAAGTAATGTATGAAGACGGAATAAATCAGTATGATATGATGTACAAAACGGATCATCATTGGACAACGGAAGCAGGATTTTATGCATATAAAAAGCTTGAAGAATATATAGTAAATTCTACAGGATGTGATGTGGATAATAGAGTTTCAGATATCAATAGTTACACCATTAAAAAATATGAGAAATGGCATCTTGGATCAAATGGGCAACGAACAGGCAGATATTATGCTGGAATCGATGATTTTGACTTTATTTCTCCAAACTTTGATATTAGAGTATTATCAAATGAGGGAAGATTTGGATACGCGAAAGATATAATTTATAACAAAAAGCCATTATACACGCAAGATTATTCTTCTAGATATACGTATGATGAGGTTTTGGGAAACTCCAGAGGTCACTATAGAAATATTGATGCAAAAAATGATGTTAAAATTTTAATGATATCTGACTCATTCGCAAAAGCTGTAAATCCATATCTAATTATGGGTTTTTCAGAAATATATACAATATGTGATGAAGAAATCTTTTCAATAACGACTAAGTTTATTGATGATTACAATCCTGATGTTGTTGTATTGTTGTATTATTTAAATAATGCAATGGATGATGATTGTTACCAATTAGATTTTGTGAATAAAACAATGCAATAGAATAGAGTAAATTAGATTTACATTATATTGAAAAATGGTGGATAATATCGTAAAATTTATCCATCTATGATTTGTAAAAAGGGGTAGTAGGCCCAAGGAGAAATATATGGCTAAATCAAAAGAAATTAAAACAATTGGAGTACTTACAAGTGGTGGTGATGCACCTGGAATGAATGCCGCAATTCGTGCGGTTGTTCGTAAAGCTCTTGCTAATGGCAAGAAGGTTATTGGTATTCAGAAGGGTTATTCAGGTCTTATTAACGAAGAGATGATGGAAATGACATCTAAGGATGTATCTGAGACAATCCAGAAGGGCGGAACTATTCTTAGAACAGCCAGATGTGAGGAGTTTAAGACAGAGGAAGGTCAGAAGCTGGGTGCTGATATTTGTAGAAAGCATGGTATTGATGGCATTGTAGTTATTGGTGGTGACGGTTCATACCGCGGTGCTCAGGCTCTTTCAAAACAGGGTATTAATACAATTGGTGTTCCAGGAACGATTGACCTTGATATCGCATGTACTGATTATACAATTGGTTTTGATACAGCCGTAAATACAGCAATGCAAGCTATTGATAAGATTCGTGATACATCTTCATCTCATGAGAGATGTTCAATTATTGAAGTTATGGGACGTAATGCAGGATATATTGCTTTATGGTGTGGTATTGCAAATGGTGCAGAGGACATCCTTCTCCCAGAAAAGTATAACTACCATGAGCAGGATATTATTGATCATATTATTGAAAGCCGTAAAAAGGGTAAGACACATCACCTTATCATAAATGCTGAAGGAATTGGTCACTCAACATCTATGGCACGTCGTATTGAGGCTGCAACTGGTATGGAAACAAGAGCTACAATTCTTGGTTACATGCAGCGTGGTGGTTCACCAACATGTCGTGACAGATATTATGCATCAATGATGGGTGCAATTGCAGCAGACCTTTTATGTGAAGGTAAATCAAACAGAGTAGTTGCATACAAGAATGGTGAGTTTGTTGATTATGATATTGATGAAGCACTTGCAATGACAAAAGAAATTGATGAATACAAGTATCAGGTAGCACAGATTCTCTAAAATGATAACGAGCATTTCAAATCAGAGAATTAAAAATGTGATAAACCTTATTTCTTCTAGTAAAGCTAGGCGTGATCAGGGTAAGTATATAGTCGAGGGGCAGAAAATGTTTCTTGAAGCCCCAAGCCGGTATGTAGAAGAGGTGTATGTTTCTGAATCTTATGAGAAGTCGCCAGAAGGTAAAAAGGTACTTATAGGTAAGACTTATGAAATAGTTTCAGATACAGTATTTAAGAAAATGTCTGATACAGTAACTCCTCAGGGGGTTATGTGTGTGCTTGATAAAGCAAAGTATTCATTTGATGATTTAATAAATAAAAAAAGCCTTCGAATTCTTGTGCTAGAAGGTGTGCAGGATCCAGGAAATCTTGGCACAATGCTTAGAACTTCAGAGGCAGCAGGATTTAATTTCATTCTTGCTGATAAAAATACTGTGGATGTTTATAACCCGAAAGTTATACGCTCTACGATGGGATCCATATTCAGGATTCCCGTTATTTATACAAATAATCTTTTAGAAGATATAGATAAACTTAAAAGTGCAGGCGTTAAATGCTATGCAGCACATCTAAAAGGTGACAAAAACTACAGTGATGTAGAGTATCCAGAAAAGGCCGCAGTGTTTATTGGAAATGAAGGTAAGGGTCTGTCTGATGAGATTTCAGAAAAGGCAGATACACTTGTGAAAATTCCAATGGCAGGCAAGGTTGAATCGTTGAATGCTGCTATTGCCGCAGCACTTATGATGTTTGAGACAAATAGATAGGGATAGACAATATGAAAATCGGATTTATTGGACTTGGAAATATGGCAACTGCCATGATGGGCGGTATTATTGAAAGTGGACTTTGCGAATCAACAGATATTATTGGTTCAGATCTTTCAGAAGAAAATAAAAGAAAAGCATATGAGAATCTTTCAATTACATGTGTAAAGGATAATGTAACTGTAGCATCACAGGCAGAGATTCTTGTTTTATCAATAAAACCACAGGTTTATCCAGATGTAATAAATGAAATAAAGGATACAGTTACAGATAAACAGATTATTATCAGTATTGCACCAGGTAAGACATTATCATTCCTTGAGATGTCTTTTGGTAAAAATTTAAAGATTGTAAGATGTATGCCAAATACACCGGCTCTTGTAAAGGAAGGTTGTACAGGCGTATGTCATAATGCAAACGTAACGGATGAAGAATTTGAAACAGTGCTTAAGATCCTTAGTGGATTTGGTAAAGCATATCCTGTTAAGGAATCTCAGATGGATGCTGTTGTAGCTGTAAGTGGAAGTTCCCCAGCATATGTATTTATGATGATTGAGGCAATGGCAGATGCAGCAGTAGCTGAAGGATTACCAAGAAATCAGGCATATGAATTTGCAGCTCAGGCAGTTATGGGAAGTGCCAAGATGGTGCTTGAGACTGGAAAACATCCTGCAGAGCTTAAGGATATGGTTTGTTCACCAGCAGGTACTACAATCGAAGCAGTTAGGGTATTAGAGGATAAAGGATTTAGAAGTTCACTTATTGAAGCAATGAAGACATGTGCTGATAAATCAAGAAGTCTTTAATGAGGTATAGATGAATACTACAGTTATTATCAATTTATTATGTGTAATAGTAGCAAGTTATCTTGTTGGAAGTATTAATATTTCTTTTTTCCTATCTAAGATACATGGATACGATATTAGAGAGCATGGCTCAGGAAATGCTGGTGCATCTAATGTTGTTATTATGATGGGTAAAAAGGTGGGTGTTGTTGTAGCACTTCTTGATATTTTCAAGGCATTTCTTGTAGTTTTCATTGTTATGAAAATATATAATTCAGCAGTACTTGGAGCACTTTCAGGTACATCAGTAATGCTTGGAAATATTTTCCCATTCTATATGGGATTTAGAGGTGGTAAAGGCCTTGCAACTCTAGGTGGTACAATACTTGCTCTTGATCCAAAGATGTTTGTAGTTTTACTTGCAATAGCAATTGTAATGGCAGTTGTAGTTAATTATATATGTGTAGTACCAATGAGCATGTCAGTTATTTTTGCATGCCTTTATGGTAAAACAAATAACTCACTTACTACTTATGATTGCTGCTGTTGCAATTAATTTCAGGCATATTGAAAATATACAAAGGATAATGAATGGTACAGAGGCCCATTTTTCTCTACTATGGAATAGAAAAGCCGAAGCTGAAAGACTTGGTAAAAAGTATGATGAGGAAAAAGGCTATCAATCGATTGATCCAAAGCTTCATAAATAAAGAAAGTTTTTATTTATTATAATGAGTGAATATGTTTCATTAAAAAATTTAGCAGGAGCGTTACATCTAAAAAAAGGTGACAGAGTATTTGTAACATCAGATGTAAAGCAGCTTTTGTATGATTTATATGCTCATCAGGATGATACAGATTTAAACATATTAATTGATGGCATTATAGATATAATCGGGCCAGAAGGGACTTTAGTTTTTCCTACGTTTAACTGGTCTTTTTGTAAGGGTGAGACTTTTGACATAAAAAAGACACCATGCAAAACCGGTTCACTTGGAACACTTGCGCTTAAAAGAGATGACTTCAAACGTACAAAGCATCCAATTTATTCATTTGCTGTATGGGGCAATGGACAGGAAGAAATCTGTAAAATGGATAATAAGAGTTCATTTGGTGCAGATTCTCCATTCACTTATTTTAAAGATAATCATTTTATAAATCTATTTATAGATAAAGATTTGCAACATTCATTTGTTTTTGTGCATTACTGCGAGGAGCAGGTTGGAAATCTTAAGTACAGATATTTGAAAGATTTCAATGCGGACTATATCGAAGAGGATGGTAGTGTTCGTAAGGGATGCTATTCAATGAATGTAAGAGATCTTGATTTAGATGTTACAAATCGTATTTATCCTTTTGAAGATGAATTTATCGAGAAAGGGATAATGGAGCGATTTTTCATAAATGATATTGAGTATAAAATCATTGATTTGTTTGGTGCTTATCCAATAATTACGGATGATGTAAAGCACAATAGAAGCCGTAGAATCTGTTCATATATTGGACAGGATGATACGAAGCATCTTGAAGAAGGACAGAAGATGTTTGACATATGTAAGGAACTTTTCCCAATATGTCGAAGCATTACTGGAGATGGTGTTAGAGAGTCATTTAATATTTTAAATAAGCATCTTGATAAGCCTTTTGAATTATTTGAGGTTTCATCTGGTACAAAGGTTCTTGATTGGACTGTGCCAAACGAATGGAATATTGAAGAAGCTTATATCGAAGATGAATCAGGTAGCAGAATCGTCGATTTTAAAGAAAACAACTTAAGAGTAGTTGGATATTCTGTTCCAATTGATGCAACGCTTACATTAGACGAGCTTAAAGAACATATTTATACACTACCTGATCAGCCTGATGCTATTCCATATACTACTTCTTATTACAAGGAGAGATGGGGATTTTGTATGACAGATAATGAACTTAAAGCATTATCTGATGGTAAGTATCATGCAGTGATTAAGTCGACTCTTGAGCCAGGAAATCTTACATATGGTGAGTTATTAATTCCAGGAGAAAGCGAAGAAGAGATATTCTTTTCAAGCTATCTTTGTCATCCATCTATGGCAAATAATGAATGTTCAGGTCCTGCTTTAATGGTTTCATTAGCTAATTATATCTTGGCTATGAAACATAGGAAGTATAGCTATAGACTTGTAATTGCACCAGAGACAATAGGAGCAATTACTTACATAGATAAGAATATTGATGTTCTTAAGAAAAATATAATTGCAGCATTTAATGTAACATGTGTTGGTGATGACAGAACATATTCAATAGTGCATTCAAGATATGGAAATACACTTGCAGATAAGGTTTTGACAACTGTTCTTAATAGTCATTATCCAGAATATAAAGATTACTCATATATTAAGCGTGGATCTGATGAAAGACAGTATCAGGCACCTGGAGTTGATATTCCTATGGTGTGCTTTTCAAGATCAAAGTATCACGAATATCCAGAGTACCATACAAGCCTTGATACACTTGATATAATATCAAAGGATGGTCTTGGTGGAAGTCTTGATGTAATGGTTAAATGTATAGAAGCACTTGAGGCCAATAGAAAGTATACCGTTACAACACTTGGTGAGCCACAGCTTGGAAAAAGAGGACTTGTGCCTACGATGAGTACAAAAGAGACTATGAAAGAGTCATGGGCTATGAAGGATGTACTAGCCTATGCTGATGGTACAAATGATTTATTTGATTTAAGTGAAGTAACAGGGCAGCCGGTAGAACTAATTATGCAGGTGGTAGAGAAATTAGTTGATGCAGGATTGTTGAAATAAAAATGATGAGATGC
>JAUNIR010000047.1 GCA_030523345.1 Lachnospiraceae bacterium | reverse complement strand
CCTGCATGAGACCCGCCCATTCTTTCATCTCTTCATCGCTTAATATATTTGTACCACTATAATAAGCAATACTATTATCCCCAGCATAATAAAGCCAGTTAAATCTGCCTTGAATTACTCGTCCTTCCCCTTCCTTAGGTGGCAGATACGAATCATCAATTAGCTTTTCACTGAAATCAGTCTTTAAGAACTTTCCACAGTTCTGACATCTTTTGAGTGTATAACCATATGTTAAGTAATCAGCCTTTATAACATCTATTACTTTGTATTCATGAATTCCTTTTGCTTCAAGTTCTTCTGCCTCTTCTTCTGATGGACGGTCTGCATCTTCATCAATATCTACAGAGCTATCTTCATTTTCATCTCCAAGAATACTGTCAAAATCTTTATCAGTAGACACCTCTATATTATCCATTGACGCTTTCTCATTAAGCACAGAAACAAGCACCGGCTGAATCCTGTTCTGGTAAATATATTCAAGCTTTGAATTTGTCTTTCGGTATTTAAGAATTATCTTACTTCTAAAAGGAACTCTGTCATTATAATATGCTTCTAACTTTTCAGTAAGATTTCCAAGTGTAACATCATCATCAATTTGTGCAAGTGCTCTGTTTTCACCTAATTCTTCAGTTGACGCCTTAAATCCAGGTACGTTAAGAGCACCCATAATTCCCCATATGAGTGAAGGTAGTATTAAAACTAATACAAATAATGAAATTGCTATTTGTTTTGCATATTTTTTCATTTAACCTACTTAAAATTGGAAATATATAAATGCGTTATATGTTCCACTAACTATCATTACAATTGACACAATTAATAAAGTCATCTGAACTGCATAATCTATTACAATTACTACTGCATTATTCTTTATTTTTTCATATGTATTCTTAAGACAATTCTGGACTAATCCACAGAAAAGAACTGCAAGAATTATCACTATAATCACTTTAAGTGAAATATAAGAAAGGATTGTGTAATCTCCACTTGGCTTTGTAAACAACTGCATAATATATATTTTTGCCTGAAGTAATGTATCTGATCTAAACAGAATCCATCCAATCATTACAAAGAAAAGTGTATAAATGTGGCTAATAAACTTCACAGGATTCTTTTCGAGAATACGCTTTAAGAACATTCTCTCTATTATTAAAAGAACCGCATACATAAGGCCCCAGCTTATGAAAGTAAAGTTTGCCCCATGCCACACACCTGTGAGAAGAAATACGATAAATACATTAAAATATGTCTTCCACGCACCCTGTCTGCTGCCTCCTAGAGGAATATACACATAGTCTCTAAACCATGATGAAAGGGAAATATGCCACCTTCTCCAAAATTCCTGCACTGAAGCTGATGTGTATGGATAATTGAAATTCTCCTTAAACGAAAATCCAAGCATCTTGCCAAGTCCTATAGCCATATCTGAATAACCAGAAAAATCATAATAAATCTGGAATGTATATGCTATTATTCCAAGCCAAGCAACAAGTGCTCCGAGTTTGTCTATTTCCAAAGCCCATATTGCATCTGCAACTTCAGCCAATGTATTTGCGATAATAACTTTTTTGCCCATACCATAACAGAACCTCTTAATGCCATATAAGAACGTATCCGCTGATTCTTTACGACCAGTAATCTGTTCAGCAACATCTCTATATTGAACTATAGGTCCTGCTATTAACTGTGGGAATAACGATACATATAATGCAAAATCAAAGATATTTTTCTGAATCTTGGCCTCTGATCTGTAAATATCAATGACATAACTCATAGCCTGGAAAGTAAAGAATGAAATTCCAATTGGAAGCACTATTTCCATAATATGGAGTGCCCCTGTTCCTTTCATGTATTTCACAGACTCTATAATACCTTTTCCTCCAAGAGCCATAACATTTTCAATAATGATAATAACCATATTGAAATATTTGAAGAAAAAGAGAATTGACAAGTTTAATACTATTGTGATTACTAACGAAGTCTTCTTTTTTCTATTGTCATCTGCGTATTTGTCAATAAAAATACCGCCGTAAAAATCGATTACAATAGTACAAATCATTATCAAAAGATAATAAATGCCACCCCATGCATAAAACACAAAGCTGGCTATAAGAAGAAATATATTCTTAGCTTTTATTCTTGTGGATTCATCTTTGAATTTAAGAACAGATAATATGAAATTAACAGCGATTACTATTGGCAAAAATACCCATAGAAAAACCATTGAATTAAACAGCATTTAATCTCTCCTCAGTTGCATTTCATAGTAAGTAAAAGTATAATTTCTTACATGAATGCACTAATTATTTTATTTTATCGAATAGTGACGTTTTTTACAAGAGTTCCAGATAAAACAAGGGCTTTGCACACCTTATCCCGCGCAGAAAAACTTTCTAAAATAACAGCTAATGAAACGGGGTTCATAAATTTTCAAAGTAAGCTTACTGATATCCCATACGGAAAAGGAGATTTAGGACTAAATGGTTGTGGTCCAATCGCGCTTTATAACGCAATTTTGTCTCTTTGTGAATCAGATTATGAAAATACTTTAGTAATGTCTCAATGCAGTTTTTCTTCTATAGTTGATTATTTGGAGCTTAAAGGTGCTGCCTTTAAAGGAAAACTTGGTACGGCACCTACTATCATAAACAGATATTTAGTACTTAGAGGTTACACGACCGAATTCTGTACAAGTAAAAAAGAATCAAAACTTAACGAGTTTTCAGACAAATTTGATGCTTTTATTTCGTTAATTTATAATGATTCACATAGTCTTAAAAAAGGACTTCATTTTATATGTACAAGAAAAAACATTTATGGGGGATTTACATCTCATAACCCAGAAAGAACATCTGACAATTTATATAAAACACTCAATATGTGCTCAAAAGACGAAATCAGACATGTATGTACAATAGGGATTAAAAAATAATACCCTCTACGAAAGGAATAAATATGGCAAAGATCATTACAGATGGTATCATTTTTGATATCGATGGAACTATATGGAATACAACAGGTATTGTAGAAAAAGCTTGGAATCAAGCACTTGATGAATGCGGATTAAGTAACTTTCACGTAACTGCAAAACAGCTTCAAGGATTATTTGGCCTTCCAATGATGGATATAATTGATGCAATCCTTCCTGGGGAACCTTTAGAAAAAAAATTAGAATTTAAGCCACTTTGCTATAAATATGAGGATGAATATATAAATAGAGAACCCGGTATTTTATACGAAGGTATGGTTGAGACTATTAAAAAATTATCTGAAAAATATCCTCTTTTTGTAGTAAGTAACTGCCAGGGCGGATATATTGAATTAATGCTTGAAAAAACGGGAATGAAACCTTATTTTAAAGATTTCACATGTCCTGCATACACAGATAAATTAAAGGCTGATAATATTAAAATAATAGCTGAAAGAAATGGCATCAAAAAGCCTCTTTATATAGGTGACACACAAATTGATGCCAATGCATGCAAGGAGGCAAATGTACCTATTTGCTTTGTAACATATGGATTTGGTACTGTTGAAAACCCTGACTATCAAATAGATAAAATATCTGAACTTTTGGAGATGGTATAATGAATAAACGTGATGTTCTTGAATTAAAAAAAAGATTAAGTAAGAAAAACTGTACATTCACTAAAATGAGTGGGTGCTACGTTAACTCAAATAAAGAAAAAGTACTCAAATTCCAGCAAGACTTTAGAGATCTTAAGGAAGAAGAATACTTTAAATATTTAGATCTTGCTGCAAAGGTCTTATCTGGAACAGTCGGCAACAGCCTTTTAAAGCTTGATTTTTCAAATGATGCGGAAGCACCTCTAGGACCACAGCAGGTTTTACTAGGCATTAGAGAAAGCAACCTTTTGAATGAGGACTTATTAGATACATTTTACCAGCACGTAATTGATAATTTCTACTATGTTGGTAATTACCTAATTCTTTTGTTCAGAGACACCTATGATATTCCTGCAAAAACTTCTGATAATTTTAAAACGGGGGAATCAGTAGAGGTATATGAATACATTTTGTGCGCTATCTGCCCTGTGGATCTATCAAAGCCTGCACTTGGTTACATAGCTGATGAAGACAGAATTGGTGCAAGAATACGTGATTGGGTCGTAGGTATGCCTGAGATTGGTTTTGTTTTCCCTTGCTTTGATGGAAGAAGTTCTAACATCCACTCTACTCTTTTTTATACAAAGAATACAAAAGAGCCCCATGACGAATTCATGAAAGAAGTACTTGGATGTGGACTTAAAAGAACAACTAACGAAAAGAAACAGGTATTCAAAAGTATTGTATTAAAATCATCAGAAAATGATGAAAAGGGTGAAGAATTATTCACTACTATTCAGGGCGGTCTTAATAACATTCTTATTAATGAGACTATTGACGAAACAGAAAGTTCTGATGGATATCAGCCTGTACTCACAAAGGAAGCAATTTTAGGACTTACAGACTATATTGATATACCTGAAAGTATCACTGAACATATAGCTAAAGCTTGGGAAGAAGAATTTGAAGACGAAGAAGAAGCTCCTGAAATTAAACAAATTGTTGAGAAAAAACTTGTTAAAGAAGCTAGCCACATCGAAACTGAAAGAAATCTTGTAAAAGAAAATGCTTCTCTTAGAAAACAACTAAATGTTCATGAATCATTTGACGAAGACGAAGACTCTCATGATGAAGATGTAATATTACGAGTTTCTAAGAAGAAAGCTTCTGAAATAAAGACTCAGATAGTTGATGGTAAAAAATACCTTATGATACCTGTTGATGATGAATCAAAAGCTTTTGTAAACGGTAAGGAATACGAATCATAATATAAGGAGTACTAAATGAATCGTAAAAAGGCATTGATTACAGGTGCTTCTAGAGGAATTGGAAAAGCAATTGCAAAAGAACTAGCAAAAGCAGGATATGACCTATATGTTACTTGCGTTTCTTCCGAAGCAACCTTAAATGAATATGCAAAAGAACTGGAAAAGGCATACAATATATCATGTTCAACTCTTATCGGAGATATATCAGATCCTAATGTTGTTGATTGTTTCTTTGATGAGATTGATGATCTTGATGTGCTAGTAAACAATGCTGGTATATCTTATATTGGACTTTTAACAGACATGAGTAATGAAGAGTGGAACTCAATTATATCTACCAACCTAAGTTCTGCTTTTTACTGTGCAAAAAGGGCAATTCCATTAATGCTTCAAAAAAAATCTGGTAAAATTATTAATATCTCTTCTGTTTGGGGAGAAAGAGGTGCCTCTATGGAAGTGGCTTATTCCACTACTAAAGGCGGAATTAACAGCTTTACCAAAGCTCTCGCAAAAGAGCTTGCACCATCAAATATTCAAGTAAATGCTATTGCTTGTGGTCTAATTGACACAGATATGAATTCTCATTTTTCAGAAGAAGATATGGCTAAAATTATTAATGAAATACCAGCTGACAGAATAGGTAAGCCTGAAGAAGTGGCTCACCTTGCTCTGCAGCTTACAGATGGAAATAATTACTTAACAGGCCAAGTTATCGGTCTTGACGGAGGTTGGATTTAATGGACTATATAGTGCTTGATCTTGAATGGAATCAGGCTCCAGGGAAATTCGATAAAGAGAATATGCTCCCATTTGAAATAGTTGAAATAGGTGCTGTAAAGCTTAATTCAAGGTTTGAAAAAACTGGTGAATTTAATCAACTTGTAAAACCACAAATTTATAAACAGATTCACTATATGACATCTAAAATAGTGCAGGTGGATAAAGAAGAATTAGAAGAAGAAGGAAGACCTTTTGTTGAAGTTTGTTCCGAGTTTCTGGAATGGTGTGGTAATGACCCAGTATTTTGCATATGGGGTACTTTGGACTTAACAGAACTCCAACGCAATATGTGCTATTACGGTATGGATGAACTTACAGATGGTCCTTTGATGTATTTCGATATTCAAAAATTCTTTTCACTTACATATGATGATGGAAAGATGCGTAGAAATCTTGAATCTGCTGTCGACTATTTAGGAATTGAAAAGGATATACCATTCCACAGAGCTTTTTCTGATGCATACTATACTGCTAAAGTATTCAAAGAAATAGACAGAAAAATGCCAGAAGTAGAAAAATATGTAAGTTATGATGTATTTATGATACCCCAGTCAGAAGACGAAGAAGTACATGCAACATTTAAGACTTATGCAAAATATATTTCGAGGGAATTTCCTGATAAGCTCACCGCGATGGCTGACAAAGAGGTTAACTCTACGAGATGCTATATTTGTGGAAGAAAAGCTCCAAAGAAAATTGATTGGTTTTCTGCAAACGGCAAGCATTATTATTGTATAGCATACTGCTGGAGACATGGATACATTAAGGGAAAAGCACGTATGAAAAAAGCCGATGACGGAAATGTATATGTTGTTAAGACTCTTAAAAAGGTTCCTAAATCCACTGTAAAAGAAATAAAAGAAAAACAGGAAAAGCTAAGACTTCAGCGAGCTGAAAAAAGGCATAAAGAAAAACTTGATAAAAAATTAAAAGAACAGGGAGATAACTAATTAGTTATCTCCTTATTCTTTTAAATCTATCATTTCTTCGTTTTGATTTAATATGTCTTATTAACTGATCTATTATAAATGAAACTATAAATACCGAAGCTAAGATAATAACACAGTATTTCACAATGTCTTTTACATTAATAAATATTATCTTATGATCAGGAGTTACTGACTCTGTTCTTTCATCAGTGTCTAACTCTGTAATTGTTGAGAACTCAAATGCTTTTATCTCGTCTGTTGCATAGTCTATACTTGCACTTCCTACTGGGTTTGTTCCCATATAATATTGAAGTGTGGCCACGTGACCATCAGATGCAAAATCAGAATAGGTGATTTCTGTCTGAATGTCTGATAATTTTACAGATTTTGGTATAACTGCATATCCAGACTTATTAATTGTTAGTATTGGTCTTGTAGAACCTAATATATCATATTTTGTCTTAAAGAAAGCATCCGAATTCAAGTCATATCTAGTTTCATTATCTGCTATATTGACCGTCTGAAAGCTTGAAAAAGCGTAATCAAACAGTTCCATTGTATCAGTAAACTGAGCAGGTGATTCCTCTTTCATAACTACACAAATGAGTCTCATTCCATTTCGCTCTGCACATGATACTAATGTCTGTCTTGCAACCTCTGTATATCCTGTCTTTCCACCTATAAAACCTTCATACTCATATTTAAATCCTGGGAGCATTTTATGATGGTTTGATATAGGCCTTTCTTCTGGCTGCTTATTCGTAGGGCTGATTGTATACTTAGTCGTACTAGCAATTTTACAAAATGTTTCGTTGGCAAAACATTCTCTTGCAATTAATGCCAAATCATAAGCTGATGTATAGTGGTCTTCCCTTGGTAAACCGTTGGAATTTGCAAAATGTGTATTCTTACATCCAAGCTTCGCTGCTCTATCATTCATCATTGCAACAAAACCATCCATGCTGCCTCCTACATGTTCTGCAAGAGCATAAGCAACTTCATTGGCCGATGCAAGAAGTAATCCATATAACGCTTCCTCTACACTTATTTCCTCTCCTACATCAATAGATAAATGCGTAGATCCTCTATCAATATTCCACACAGCATCTGAAGAAAATGTAACGGTCTCATCCATTGTTGTATTTTCAATTACCAATAATCCCGTTAAAAGCTTTGTAGTACTTGCAGGAAAAAGTTCATCATGCGGATTCTTGCTATATAGTATTGTTCCTGTTTTTACATCCATCACTACAGCTGACTGAGCTCCTATTGCCGGACCATTAGGCCAGTCTGTAAAACCATTTGATTCGATTGGAAGCGACTTTCTATCAAGGGCTTCTTGAGCTTGTATTTCTGAAGGAATTGTATCTACAGCCAATACCTCGATGTTACTTGAGAGACACATCGTAATAGTTAGTATACATATAATTATTTTTTTTGCGTAGTTTAATATTTTTTTCATAATTTATTTACAAGTTGTGACTGATTTCTCATATATGATACAATAAATCTCGGTTGTTTTGAAGAAATATCTAATAGTCAGATACAATCAGATTACTATATTTGGAGATAATATGAGACTACGTAATATTCCAGGGGCAAGAGATGTCATAGCAGATACTTCATTTTGTATCAAAGAACCTGAAAAACTTAAGGGAAAATGGGCTTTAAAGGTATTTAAAAATAATAATCCAATTCACATAGAAATAGGTATGGGGAAAGGCCAGTTCATTATGGAACTTGCAAAAAGAAATCCTGAAATAAACTATATAGGTATTGAAAAATACTCAAGTGTTCTCCTTCGTGGAATTCAAAAAATGGAGGCAATGGAAGAACCTCTTAAAAATCTTGTGTTTATTCGATTTGATGCAGAATATATTACAGATATTTTTGATGAAGAAGAAATAGACAAAATATATTTAAATTTTTCAGATCCATGGCCAAAAGACCGTCATGCAAAGAGGCGTCTCCCTTCAAAAGAATATATCGCAAGATACAGACAAATTCTTATAAAAGGACATACTGTAGAATTTAAAACTGATAATATAGACTTATTCAATTTTGCTCTTGAACAAATACCTGAAGCTGGAGCTGAGCTAGTCGTTAAAACATTTGACCTTCATTCAGACCCAGTGCTTAATGAAGGAAATATTATGACAGAGTATGAAGAAAGATTTTCTTCACAAGGTAATAAAATCTGCAAATGTATAATTAGAGTATAATGGCTTCAAAACGAACTATTGAGATATTAAATATAATAGATGATATGTATGGTACAGACATGCGCTGCTATTTAAACCACGACAGTGCATGGCAGCTTCTTATTGCTACTATTTTATCTGCTCAGTGCACGGATGCGAGAGTTAACATCGTAACAGAATCTCTATTTAAAAAATATCCCTCAATCAAAGCATTTGCAGACGCTAATCTTGAAGAACTTGAAAATGATATCAAACCTGCAGGTTTCCAGCATAGTAAAGCAACTAATATAATTGGCTGCTGCCAGAAACTTCACTATGAATTTAATGATGAAGTCCCAAAAACAATAGAGGAATTAACATCCCTTCCTGGTGTTGGTCGAAAAACCGCCAATGTCATAAGAGGTAACATCTATAATGATCCAAGCATTGTAGTTGATACTCACGTAAAACGCATCTCTAACAGACTAGGTCTGACTAAAGAATCTGATCCTGTAAAAATAGAATTTGATTTAATGAAAAAACTGCCAAAGGATCACTGGATTCTTTATAATATCCAGATTATTACCTTTGGCAGAGATATTTGTACTGCTAAAAATCCTAAATGTGATCGCTGTAAACTTAAAAATTACTGCAATGAATAATAAAGAGCCAGCTGCTGTTTAGCTTGTAAAGCTAGACCTGGGTCTTGAGTCTGTGTAGCTTGTATTTGCAAGATTTGAAGTGCCTGTGCAATTGCAGCTTGCTGTGCAGCCTGTGCTTGTGCTAGCTGCTGAGCTTGAAGAGCCTGCGCCTGTGCCAACTGCTGAGCTTGAAGGGACTGCGCCTGTGCCAGCTGTTGGGCCTGAATAGCCTGGGCCTGTGCTAACTGCTGAGCACTTGGGGCCTGATTAGCCACATATTGACCATACACAGCATTTATCTGTGAAATATCTGCATTTATACAAGCACATGAATTTGGAAACGCAACTTGAGCATTTACAGGATCCATAACCATCGCAGCAAACACATTAGCATAATATTCCGAAATGCTAGCGTTTCTCTTGAATGACGATACTAATACTGGCTTCATCCCCGGCGTTTTTATATAACCTGCATATTCTGCATTAAACGCCGCCTGCATCTGTGGTGAATAAGTATACGAATAACTACCATTTCTTATTTTATTTGCTTTCAAGCACACGTAATGTCCAATCTCATGAACAAGTACCTTATCACTAGTTTCAGTCGGATAATCTAATGCCTTATCTACTGTCTTTGAATTTGCATATAATGCAGGATATCCTACGTTAACATCTAAATACCCTGTAACATTCTGAAGAGATCCTCCTGACCAGCCTGATACATTTACCCGTGGGTCGACCAGATTATGAGGAATTACATATACTTTTCCCCCTTCAGACTCAAATGCAGCCTTTATAGCGGCAGGAATATATCTATCATAAGCACTTCCAAATGCATTTACCGAATTATCAGTAATAGTGGCATCATACTTAGTTACAACCATAGGATTATATGCCTTAACATCTTTATGTACTGTCGATGATATAGCAATTGTAACTATTAAAAACATTATATATTTTATTATAACTCGTTTCATGCCTGCTCCTTTATTTCCACATATCCTTTTTCCTTTAATGCTATAAGATTATATGGAAGTGTTACATATTTTCCTCTGCCTTTATCAAATAAACCATAAATATCTTCAATATGCGTTCTTGTAATATCTTTATAATTATCTATCAGTTGCCGTAAAACATATATTATTAACTGCCTTACTATTATTTTACTTTCATCTTTTACAGATTTTGTATCAATTCTATAACTCAATATATTTTCTTCACGATTCTCTACGACTGCAGTTTTAAATAATTTTAATACTTCGCCATCCATATATTCTACTAATTCTCTCGCCTCTTCCGCCATTAGTGATATATGTTCCACCGTTCTAGGTTGTATTTCATTAAGATTTGGTATTACATTATTTCTTATCTGATTTCTCGAATAGTCATTATCCTCATTAGTCTCATCTATACAAAAACCTTCTTCCTCTTCTGCAAGAAATTCTTCTATTTCTTTCCTTGTAAGACAAAGTAATGGTCTTATAACATTTACATTGAAATTATTATCAGCTTCTTCACCACCAATTGTTCTTTTACTAACAGGACTCATACCACCTATTCCTTTTAAACCAGAACCTCTAACCATATTGAATAATACAGTTTCCGCTTGATCATTTTTATGGTGTGCTACTGCAATTTTTATTTCTTTTTTCTCTTCACAATATAATTCCTTAGCATACTTGTTAAAAAGAGCATACCTGACATTTCTTCCTGCCTCTTCTAACGTAAGCCCTGTATCTTTTGCAACCTGTGGAACGTTAGCATAATAAGCTGTATATGGTACATTGTTCTTTTCACAAAGAGCTTTTGAAAAATCCTCATCTCTTTTTGAACTTAAACCTCTGATTCCATGATTAACATGCAATGCATGTAACTCAAACCCTAGTTTCTTTTGTAATTTATTTAAAATCAAAAAGAGACACACCGAATCTGCACCGCCGGATAATCCAACAACTACACAATCGCCATGTCCTATCATGTCGTATTTTTCAATATATTTTTCTGTTTTCTGAATTATTTTATAAGAAAGATCTGGCTTCACTACTGTTCTTCAACGCCTGATTCAAACACGATTTCATCTTCGTAAACAAGACCTAATTTATCTTTAGCAACTTCCTCGACATACTTTACAGTCTTAGTATATTTTTCATACTCTTCTAAGTCTTTTTTACGCTCTTCTTCTTTTGCAATCTGCTTCTCAAGAGCTTCGATTCTTTTATTATATTCGTCTCTTTTGCTCCTAAGGCTAATACTCTTTATACCTATTATAGAGCAAAACATAGCTACAAGAATAAGTACTGTAACCATTCCAAAATGGCTATTTTTCTTAGTCCTGAACTCTACCCTTCTTGACATATCTTATCTCCCCATAAAACAACAGCCGCATTAATAAAAACGCGGCTATTTGTTTACATAATCATTATAAATAATTATGAATATTATGTCAACGGGTTGTTGTTAGTTTTATTAACTATTATTTATTAAGCTTTTCGATAGTCTCTGTAATGCTATCTAAAGCACCAGTAATAGCAACGCTTGTTTCTGCAAGACTCTTAGCAAGCTTTTCTACTTCAAGTGCAACTACTGCGAATCCTCTTCCAGCTTCTCCAGCTCTTGCTGCTTCGATTGAAGCATTTAAAGCAAGCATTTTCTGAGTTGATGAGAAAGTTCCAATCTGCTTTGCGCTTTCATTAGCAATTTCAATTTCATCTGCAACAGATTTAATACCCTCTTTAAAATCTGTAACAATTTCTTTATTGAACTTAGAAGCGTAGCTTTCACGAACAAATATATTAATTAAATCACCAAGAAGTTTTGCAGATGCCTCTACCTGACTAGTCTTATCTTCTTCTGATTCTGTTATCTGGCCACCCTTTACTGTAGCAAGCTCTGTGTCATCCTCTAATGTCACAGGAATTGAAAAACATTCTACGAAGCTACGGTTCTTGCTGATGTTCTTACCCTCATCATCAACTACAACTGCTGCAAGTCCAGTAGCTACGGCCCAGTTTTCCATGATTTCCTCGAATTTTGCCATGTCACAAAAATCATTAATTTTCATTTTGGTTCCCCCTTGATTAATTTATGTATGAAACTTCCTTTGAAAGGTTTTCCTGTAATAAATGGTACAAATTTATTAATTACATATATCATTATACCAACATATATTAGTATAACACAAACAGTAATTGTATAACATATATATCCTCTTGCTCTTGTTAGATATTGATTAGCCCACATTGCAATATTTGTTGCATAATATGTAACTGTCTCAGATCCATGAACTGCCATGAATATTAAAGAGTTAACACCCCAGAATTTGAGCAATTTGAATGGCTTTATGTTTTTACATATTAGAATAAGCCCAAACGAAGATGTTAAAGAACACAGAAAATATGCTGGAACATTTTTAAATACCATTGATCTGAAGTCAACTGCCGTATTAATAAATATAAAAGCCGCACCTATAATCATAAGAACTATACCTGTAATTAGTTCTTTTATATTTATCCTTCTAACAGACTCTCCATTACTGTCAATTTGTTCCACTTGAGGAAAAAATCGATTTATTAGCTTATATCCAAAGTATCCAATTGCTACAAATGCACATGCAATAAATGGTCTTACAACGGCAATCGCAAGTTCATGTGCACCTTCCTTTATTGTAGTATCATAAGTTCCCTGTCTTAAAAGATACGCAATAACAAATCCAATCGCTGCCTGAATCGATATCACAATAACTGCTTTTTTTGTTCCAAGTTTCTTCATTAGGAAAATAAAAAGAAGTTCGGCAAAAAAGAGCGCAGGTAAAAACCACAATACATTCATTCCATATGTACTAAATACATACCATAAATTAAGCCATACCGTACCTACAAGTATCTGTTTTTTGAAAAAGGCTGCAAATACTACTGTCATATAGAAAAAACTAAACCAGTAGTAAGGAACCATTATTCCCTTAAAACGCCTTTTTGCTATATCTTTCATATCTTTATCAATATCATTTTTATATGATATAAGCATTCCAGATATTACAAAGAATAGCACCATGTGGAATGAAAATATCCACTGACACATAAGAATAATGTATGGTGAGTACTGAAAGAACTCTGGTCCCTGAAGGTGACCAATTAGAACTAAAAATGCACCTATTCCTTTTACAACATCAAAATATTCTACTCTTTTTTTCATATTAGCTTTAACAATCGACTTTTACAGCTTTAAGTATTACAGACGAATGCTTAGGCATGAATATTCTAAGCTTTCCGCCAATTACAGGATACATATTAGGACTTACACTATAATCTTCTTCATATGTGAAAATTAACTGCTTAAGTTGTGTATCTCTATCTATGCCTATATCAAGTACTTTAATGTTTACCTCTTTTTCGCAATCATTATTATTTACAATAATGACACTCTGCGAATCAATAGTAAATCTTCCATAAGCAATAACGTTATAGTCTTTATAAAGGAATTTTGTTGAGCCTGTCTTTAGCTCTTTATTTTCCTTATGGATTTTAATAATATCCTTATGGAACTTTATTAGTTCTTGATCCTCATGACCCCATGGATAAGTACGACGGTTATCTGGATCTGTAAATCCACACACTCCCGCTTCATCTCCATAATATATAGTAGGAGCGCCTACCCACGTCATCTGCATTACAACAGCTTCTCTCATAACAGCCTTATTTATGCCATTATTTGCAGCTTCAGGCCCTTTATCTGCAACACGTCCAACTACATGATTTGTACGAGTTAAGAATCTTGAGTGGTCATGATTTGATAGCTCGTTCATGGATGTATATTTTCCTGGAGACATTATTTTAGTTTTTGCATTACGCATTGCCCCAATGAAATTGTCAGCATTACCAAGCATATCCTGTCTGTAATCATCACTATGCTTCTGCATTCCCGTTAAGAACCATGTTAAAGGCTCCATAAATGCATCATAGTTCATGATTGTATCCCACTCATCACCCTGAAGCCATGACCATGGATCGCCATAGTGCTCAGCTATTATTACAGCATTAGGATTTGCCTCTTTTACAACTCGTCTAAAGTCCTTCCAGAATTTATGATTAAATTCTGGCGAATGTCCAAGATCTGCTGCCACGTCAAGTCTCCAACCATCCACATTATATGGAGGTGAAACCCACTTTTTACCTATGTATAAAATATAGTTGTAAAGATCCTGAGATCCTTCATAATTTAACTTAGGAAGAGTATCGTGTCCCCACCACCCATCATAGGTGCCATTGTATGGCCACTTACTTTCATTTTCGTCAAAAAAGTGGAAATATTTTCTGTAAGGACTATCTTTTGAAACATAAGCTCCCTTTTCATACCCTTCAGAATTTTCATATATTCTTTCTCTGTCTAGCCACTTGTTAAAAGAACCACAATGGTTAAATACACCATCAATGATAACTTTTATACCTCTCTTATGGGCTTCTTCAACTACCTTTATAAATAGTTCATTACTAGCTTCAAGATTTTTCTTATTCGTTACTCTATTAATATATTTTGTAGCAAAACGGTTCTCTGTCTGACCTTCCTGTAAAAGATCACCTTTTTCATCAACAATCTTTCCAAAGTGTGGGTCAATGTAGTCATAATCTTGAATATCGTATTTATGATTTGATGGTGATACAAATAATGGATTAAAATAGATAGCCTCTATACCCAAATCTTCAAGGTAATCCATCTTGTCGAGAACACCCTGTAAATCACCACCATAAAATTCTCTTACGCCCATTAAAGCAGGATATTTGTTCCAGTCATCAACTTTAACGGTTTTATCACCAATATAGTAGTATTCGCCTGTTTCTACATCATTAGACTTGTCACCATTACAAAATCTATCTACATAGATCTGGTACATAACTGCACCTTTGATCCAGTCAGGGGTTTTATAACCTGGACGAAGTTTAAAACTAAAATCTGTATTAACTCTCTTATCTACACCTAATACATTAAAGTAAGCTTTAATGTTTCCACTTGTTATTTCAAAATAGTACATTATAAGCTCATCACTTACATAGGTGGTATATTCATAATAATCAAATGAACCAATAGTCTCAGCCTTATCCATAAGCTGATGCTCACCATTTATTACAATATATACATGATCCACATTAGCCTTTCCTGTACGAAATCTTATGGATACCTCGCTATAAGGCGCAGGCTCATAAGGTACAATATAATCTGGTGAATCATCATGAAACAAGGCACCTTTATCAAGTATAGGTTTTGCCGCTGAAAAATACATGCTTGTGTTAAAATCCATTTGCTAAAAATCTCCTTAAGAATTTTCGCATAGTTACTAGTATTATAATGTATTAGCCTGTTTTATACAAGATATAGGGGTATTTGGAAAATGGACAAAGTAAAAGAGCAGCTATACAGCTGCTCTTTGGAGAAGGTATTTCTTTCTTATGGGTATAGCCTTACGGCCATACTCTGTATTGGGGGTTACAAGTGTATAATACCACTCACCCCTCTTATTGACTATTCATACATTGCACAAAGTTTACAAATCAAAGAGGGTCATTTTGTGAAATAATACCAAAACATGATTCAAATTCTTCACGACCAATCTTTTCTTTCTCTATAAGAAGTTCTGCAACCCTATGTAATACGTCTATATTATCCCTTATTATAGACTCTGCCTCGGCATAGCACTCATCAATAATAGTTTTTACTTCATTATCAATCTTTGCTGCTATATCTTCAGAATAACTTCTTGTATGGCCAAAGTCTCTTCCAATGAATACTTCTTCGTCATCATCATAGCAGATAACTCCGATTTCATCACTCATACCATACTTAGTAATCATCTTTTTTGCTACACCTGTAGCCTTCTTAATATCGCTTGATGCCCCTGTTGTAATATCATCAAAAATAATAGACTCTGCTATACGGCCACCGAGAGAAACCATGATTTCCTGTCTCATCTGACCCTTTGTATTAAACATCTCATCGTTTTCAGGAAGTGGCATTGTATAACCAGCTGCACCCATTCCTGTAGGGATTATTGATACTGTATACACTGGATCCATATCTGGAAGAACATGGAAGAGAATTGCATGTCCTGCTTCATGATACGCAGTAATTTTTTTCTCTTTATCAGAAACAACTTTAGACTTTTTCTCTGTTCCTACACCGACCTTAAGGAATGCTTCCTTAACATCATTGTTTATAATATAAGATCTATCTGCCTTTGCAGCACTTATTGCTGATTCATTCATAAGATTTTCAAGATCAGCTCCCGTAAATCCTGCTGTTGTCTTTGCTACTTCATCAAGATTAACATCATCACCAAGTGGCTTATTCTTTGAATGAACTTTAAGTATTTCTTTTCTACCTATTACATCTGGTCTTCCGACTGTGACCTTACGGTCGAAACGTCCTGGACGAAGGATTGCTGGATCTAAAATATCTACTCTGTTTGTAGCAGCAAGTACAATTATTCCTTCATTTATTCCAAATCCGTCCATTTCTACGAGAAGCTGGTTAAGAGTTTGCTCTCTCTCATCATGACCGCCACCCATTCCTGATCCACGTTTTCTTCCAACTGCATCTATTTCATCAATAAATACAATACATGGTGCATTTTTCTTTGCTTCCTCGAACAGGTCACGTACTCTTGAGGCACCCACACCTACAAACATTTCTACAAATTCAGAACCAGACGCTGAGAAAAATGGTACTCCAGCTTCTCCTGCTACTGCCTTTGCAATAAGTGTTTTACCTGTTCCTGGAGGTCCTACTAATATCACACCTTTAGGAATTCTAGCTCCAACCTTTGTATATTTCTGTGGATTTTTAAGAAAATCTACTATCTCTTGAAGATCCTCTTTCTCCTCTTTAAGTCCTGCTACATCTTTAAATCTGATTTTGTTATCTTCCGTAGAAAGCTTAGCTCTTGATTTTCCAAAATTCATCATTTTGGCATTTGAGCCACCGCCGCCTCCTGTTCCCATCATTGTCATGAAAACAAATAACAATAATCCCATCGCAAGAATAGGGAAAATATAGGTTGAGAAAAAGCCTTCTCTCTTTACATCACCCATTGTATATTTGGGGAATTTTTCTTTTAATAACTTTTCTGTTTCCTGAACATCTGAGACATATACAACCTTGTCCTCACCTGTCCTTAGTCTTACATGGACAGAACCTGTTGGGACTTCTGCATTTTGCGTTATTGAAACAGACGTTACTGCACCTGAATCAAGAAGCGTCTCAAATTCCTGATTAGATATGTATTCGCTTCCCTTAATAAGGTTACCTACTAAGTAAAGAACCGCACACATAACAAGTGAAAGAATCAGAAAATAAAATCCTAATCCTCTTGTTGGTTTTTCCAATTTAAATCTCCTTAATCGTCAAATCTAACAATACCGATATATGGAAGAGTTCTATACCTCTGAGCATAATCAAGTCCATATCCTACTACAAATTCATCAGGAATCTGGAAACCGGTATAATCAACATTAACTTCTACAACTCTTCTTTCTGGCTTATCAAGAAGTGTACAAAGGCCAAGACTTGCTGGGCCTCTTTCATTTAAATTCTGTAATAAATAACTTAATGTTCTTCCTGAATCAATGATATCTTCCACAACAATAACATGTTTATCTTTAATTGACTCGTCAAGATCCTTAATAATCTTTACTACACCTGATGACTTTGTATCATCACCATAACTTGATACTGACATGAAATCTATAGATACTTCCAAATCGATTCTTTTAGCAAGTTCACACATAAAAAATGATCCACCCTTTAATACACAAATAAGGTGAACATCTTTACCAGCATAATCTTTTGTGATCTGCTCTCCGATTTCGCTTATTCTTTTATCTACCTCTTCTTCTGAAAGAAGAACTTCTACATGCTCTGCCATACTTCCTCCTAGCGTGTTTACAATAATTATTCAGTTTCTTTCATACATAAAAAATGTGACAATTTATTCTACCATATATTTGTGCAATTCTATATGAACTTGTTAACAAATTAGTGTATTTTTGTCACATAGTGATTTAAATGTGTTGTTTTTTGGCGTTTGTTAACAATTTGTTCATAATTTGTTTTCGAAATGTTAATTAACATAACT
>JAUNIR010000173.1 GCA_030523345.1 Lachnospiraceae bacterium | reverse complement strand
CACGATTAATAAATATGGCATCTGCTGAATATTCACTTTTAGTTGTAAAGCCCTTAAATTCAAATCCTTTACTTTCTAAATAGTTCCTTAAATCTTTAAATAGTGGTTGCCTTGAATAAATCTCGAAAAATTCCACTTCAATATGGAATATACCCACATCGGATATCCTATCCTGAAGACCCTTTAGTGCCATTAATTCAGCCCCCTGTATATCCATCCACATGATATCTATTTTGTTGATATCATTCTCTTGCATGAAAGTCTTCAATGTGATTCCTGAGACAATTTTTTCATCTTGCACATAATTCTCTATTGGGTATTTACCTGAAGCCTTTAATAACGATGATGCGCCTTGGTTTCCATCTTTCCAGGTTGTGGTTGTTTTTTTTGCATCTATGGGATAAAATGTGATAGGCCCATCTGACTCACAAATAGCTTTTTCAGTTAAAGTAATATTACTAAATTGCTTAATCAGATCTCGACACTGAGGTATTGTTTGTTCATTACATTCAAACGTATATATTTGAGAATGGGGTAGTCTCTGAGCAAATTCTATTGTATCTTCTCCATATCTAGCGCCAAATTCAAATACTACTTTGATTTGTTTGTTTTTATATACTTTATGTGCAATGGTTAACAATTTATCCATCGCCATTGTTGACGGTTTTGCTATATTCATATTAATATGTTTTTTCCCATTCGATAATTGGACGAACAACTCCATGAAATAATCCTTTATAATTATTATTGCGAGTCTTCGAGTTATAGTCATCCTCCACAGAAAATTTTATTGTTTTTTGAATATGTATTTTTGTTGGATTTGACGTGGTTATACCCAATGTGAACAGATAATCTATACTATTTAGCAAATCAGGAGGAATCCAAGCAATATATTCCTTAACCCCAACCTTATAATCATCAGTTTTAAAGACACTATGGAAAACTTTATCACCAGATGAAGTTGTAATTAGAAAAGATAAATCTGGCCGATAAAGAGTATTGTTTATTCTATATTTTATATAAAACCCAATCTTATCAGTTATTGACATTATCTTTGGTTTTTGCTTTATGGTATTTAATATACTTAATTCAAGTAACTCGATACCATCATTTTTAATCACACCGTCTATCGCAGCATTAAAACTTGTCTGTGCCTGCAAATTAGCATCACTTAAATAATTATCAACAACGGGATCAATATCGCCGATTTCTTGAATTGATCCATTATTTAATAAGATACCCTTTGAACATAGTTGACGTAATGAAGCCATATTATGGCTAACAAATAATACAGTCCTTCCCTCTCCCTTACTCACATCCTGCATTTTCCCAATAGCTTTCTTTTGAAATTCAGCATCCCCTACAGCCAAAACCTCATCGACAACTAATATTTCAGGTTCCAAATGTGCTGCCACAGCAAAACCGAGACGGACCATCATACCAGAAGAATATCTCTTTACTGGAGTATCTAGATAGCGTTCACAACCACTAAAATCGACAATCTCATCCAATTTCCGGTCTATCTCATGCTTCTTCATCCCTAGAATACTACCATTCATATAAATATTCTCGCGACCAGTAAGTTCAGGATGGAATCCAGTACCCACTTCCAGCAAAGATGCAATACGGCCTTTTACATAGATGTTCCCAGTAGTAGGATAAGTAACCCTTGATAACAACTTTAGTAAAGTACTTTTACCTGCACCATTTTTACCTATGATACCTAAAACTTCACCCTGCTTTACATCAAAAGTTATATCCTTTAAGGCATATACATAATCCGAACGCCCTTTGGAACTACGATCGTTTGTTTCTCCAATCTTGAGATAGGGGTCTTCTTTATGTAAAACAGAAGTAGTCCACCATCGTTGTATATCGTGAGCTATTGTTCCTGTACCGACAGTACCCAATCGGTATAACTTACTCACATTTTCAAACCTTATTGCTATATCACTCATAAACTAATCATTGATATATAACACCTTAATCAATCTATCTTCTTTTTCCAACACCATATTGGATCAAATTCTCCTCCAGGAATAGAGTCTATCACCTTATAGTAATGTAAAAGATATATATTATCAGTCGAAGGATCAGCACCTTGCGTTAACACCCAAACTGGCTTTATAACATCAAGACCATGTGATTGTTCATATTTACTCAAACGTTGGGACGAAAGGACATGACTGTAACTTACAAATCGATTACATTGGTATATATTCTCATCAGCAAATAAACCTGCACCCATATGATTTAATCCGGCATTATAAATAGAATTCTTCTCATTTTTTGGAATTGAGAAAACAAATTGATGGAAGCCATCATTTAATTCAGAATTAGGTGAATCTCCTATGAATCTGTGAGCTAGACAATCTAATGCACTATATCCATCTAAGAAACACTGCATAAAAACTATTCCTAACAATGTATATGCAATCTTATTATGTGACCTATATAATAGACATAAGGAAACTAAAAACAAAGGAATAAAAATAATTATATAATGATAAAACATCCTATGTCCGAAGGAGAAAACAGTTATCACATAAGATATAAGCAATGGAATAGTAATATTCCGATTCTGTTTTGTTACACACAACAGTGTTATAATTACAAAACCAAATATGGGAATATAATATTGTAACCACTGGAGAATCTTCCAATTCTCATGATCTGCAATATAATGAAAATTAAAGCCAAAGGTGCCATACAACATTTCGCTTACTCCATACCATCCTTCTTTGATATAATAAAACAGGATACTAGGAATAAATACAATTATAACACCTGCTATCATTAGTAACGCACTAATAATAACACGTCGCCAAGAACCATCTCTTAATAAAAGAATATAAAACCAAAGCACAAACCCTACAATAGGAGCCAGATTGTTCAAACGAATCAGAGCAAGGATTCCTACACATATACCTATAAC
>JAUNIR010000046.1 GCA_030523345.1 Lachnospiraceae bacterium | reverse complement strand
ATGCCGAATGTAAATATTCAGGCAGCAAGCTTCTCTCCATTCGCACAGGATGTAAATGCTATGCAGTCGCAGGAGAACATTTCACTTATCAAGGATGTACCTCTTGAAGTAACTGTAGAGCTTGGTAGAACAAGTAAGGCAATTGCTGATATCCTTGACTTTGCACCAGGTACGATTATCGAACTTGATAAGATTGCCGGTGAGCCAGTTGATGTATTAGTAAATGGTAAGCTTGTAGCTAAGGGTGAAGTAGTAGTTATCGAAGAAAACTTCGGTGTCAGAGTAACAGAGATTATTAACTAATTTATTAGTTAACATTTATAAAGGAGATAAAAAATGGCAAAAAACATTTTAATCAGCGACGATGCAGCATTCATGCGTATGATGATCAAGGACATCCTCACAAAGAACGGTTACAATGTTGTAGGAGAAGCAGAAAACGGAGCTAAGGCTGTTGAAAAGTATAACGAGCTTAAGCCAGATCTTGTACTTATGGATATCACAATGCCAGAAATGGATGGTATTCAGGCTCTTAAGAAGATTAAAGAAGCGGACAGCTCAGCACTTGTTATTATGTGTTCAGCTATGGGTCAGCAGGCAATGGTTATTGAATCTATCCAGGCTGGCGCTAAGGACTTCATCGTTAAGCCTTTCCAGGCAGATCGTGTTATTGAAGCTGTTAAGAAAGTAGTTGGCTAATTTTATGGTAATAGTGCTTGCAAAGAGTTCTACGGCTGGGAGCATATCTCAGCTTATTACTGTATTTCTAATATTTATTTTAGTTCTGTTCATAACAGTCTATACGACAAAGTTTTTGGCTGATTATCAGAAGGGACAGTATGTAAATCGAAACCTTGAGGTTATCGAGACGATGCGTGTTGCTAATAACAAGTATCTTCAGATAGTGAGGACAGCGGATAAATATATTGTGATAGGTGTTGGTAAAGATGAAATATCAATGCTTACTGAAATCAGTGAAGAAGATCTTATTAAGATGAGCACAGATAAAAGCGGTGCAAAAGATACTTTTGCGAGTATTTTTGCGAAAGCTGGAAAAAGCCTTAATAAGGATAACAATAAGAGCAATAATAATGAATAGGAAATTTTTATCAATAAGCAAAAGATTAATTTTCTTTTGCTTTATTGTGTATATAACTACATTTAATATTGCTGCGCCACAGGTTACTTATGCTAGGGATCTTGATGCTATAGGAATAACCGATGATTCTATATTGTCAGATTCTAGGCCAACGGTAATAACGGAACCAGGTGAAGCAGAGACAGCGGATGATTTGCGTGACCTTAATGTGTCAAATGGTCTTTCTATCACATATCGTGATGAAGAAGGAAATCTTTCTGGAGCGCTGAGAATTCTAATTACGCTGACATTAGTTGCACTTATTCCAACTATCCTATTGATGATGACTTCGTTTACACGAATTCTCATCGTGTTGCACTTTTTAAGAACTGCAATTGGAACTCAGACTGCACCGCCAAATCAGGTTCTTGTTGGGCTTTCGCTGTTTCTTACTTTGTTTATCATGAACCCGACACTTACACAGATAAACGATACGGCGCTTAAGCCTTTTGAAGCAGGTGAAATCAACCAGAAAGAATTTATGGAAGTGGCTGTAGAACCTCTGAGAGAGTTCATGTATGGCCAGACACAGACTAAAGATGTAAGGCTGTTTCTTGACATAGACGGAACCGTTAATGTGGAATCATTAGATGACATTCCTACAAGAGTACTTGTTCCTGCGTTTATGATTAGTGAATTAAGAACAGCATTTATTATAGGATTTTTGCTTTACATACCATTTATTATTATAGATATGGTCGTGGCATCAACCCTTATGGCTATGGGTATGATGATGCTACCGCCTACTACAATTTCTACGCCATTTAAGATACTTTTATTTGTACTTGCTGATGGCTGGAGCCTTGTAATTGGAAATCTTGTAAAGACCTTTTACTAACTAAATTAAAGAATATTAAGTGACACGCTGTTCATGTGTTAGGGGAGATAATATGACAGTTGATGACGTTACTCAAATTTTAAGATCAGGATTATATACTATTATTATTTCAGCGGCACCGCTTTTACTTGTTTCATTAGCGGTTGGTCTTATTATTAGTATTTTCCAGACTGTAACATCCATTCAGGAGCAGACACTGACATTTGTGCCAAAAATTTTGGCTGTGTTTGCAACATTAATGCTTGTTGGTCATTGGATTGCTAATAATCTGACAACTTTTACAGCTGACTTATGGAGTAATTTTGCAGTATATATTCACTGATCATTTTTTTATTTATGATTGATTATACTTTTTCCTACAATGATCTTGAATATTTTTTGTTGATATTTGTAAGAATGGCCTCTTTTACTGTAACAGCGCCATTCTTTTCTATGACAAATGTTCCGAGGCGAGCTAAAGCGGGAATTGCATTCTTTATTTCGGTATTGGTATATTCGACTCTTTCTCCCCATGAGGCAATCGAATACAGCTCAATAATTAGTTTTGCAATAATTGTGTTAAAAGAAGCAATATCCGGAATTCTTATCGGATTTGGAGCAAATATTTGCCTGTCAATAACGTCACTTGCGGGAAAAATTGCGGATATGGAAATGGGTCTTTCTATGGTGCAGATGTTTGACCCAATGACAAGAGATCAGACTGGTTTTATGGGTTCGATTTACCAGTATGGTGTGATACTTATTCTTCTTGTAACGAATATGCATCACTATATTTTAAGGGCATTTATTGAAACATACACTTTAATACCGATTGGTCAGGTTAAATTCAATTCCGAAATAGTTATTGATTCGGTTACAAAGTTTTTAGTTGATTATGTTTCTATTGGATTCAGGTTTTGCCTGCCAGTAGTAGCAGCTATTATGCTACTTAATGCGCTTCTTGGCGTGCTGGCAAAAACATCTCCCCAGATGAACATGTTTGCAGTAGGTATTCAGCTTAAAATTTTTGTCGGATTTGCAGTTATTATTTTTACAATTGGATTACTTCCATCCGTTTCAGAGTTCCTTTACAGAGAGATGGATGCAATGATGCAAATGGTAATAAAAAGTATGATTTAAAAGGGAGCGTAGTTTATGAGCGTTTCGGCTTATGAAATACTTAATATGGAGTGTTCTCTCAAGCTAGATCTTCAGTTCTTTGCAAAAGAAGGTCCTGGCGGGGAGAAGACTGAGCAAGCTACACCTAAGAAATTAGAGGATGCTCGTAAAGAAGGCCAGGTTGCTAAAAGCAGAGAACTTGGTAACGCTTTTTCCCTTTTTGCACTTTTTATATCATTAAGAGTCTTTTCTGGAACAGTGGGATACAAAATCATGGGCACGTTTAGTGATATTTATAATCGTATTCCTACACTGATTAAGATGCCAGAAGGTGAAGTGCCGGAGATTGGATTTAGAAATGTGTTTGTCGCAACACTAATAAATATGCTGCTAATTGTTCTTCCTATATTTGCAATAGCAGTGGCCTTGGCAATAGTGGTTGACATAATTCAAGTTGGGTGGAAACCGACAAGTAAGCCACTTCAGCCTAAGGGGAATAAAATCAACCCTATTAACGGCTTTAAGAGAATGTTCTCGAAGGATAAGCTTGTTGAGTTATTAAAGGCAATTATTAAAATCACACTTATTGTTTACATTGCGTACTCAACTATCAAAGGTCAGGTAGGGGTTCTATTTACTCTTTATGATTTGTCACTACTTGGGGCAATTCAGGTAATAGGTAATGTTGTTATAGGAATGGGGCTTAGAATCAGTTTCTTCTATCTAGTTCTTGGACTTATTGACTATGGTTATCAGAAATGGAAGTTTGGTCAAGATATGATGATGACCAAGCAAGAAGTTAAAGATGAAATGAAAGACGCAGAAGGAGATCCACAGATCAAAGGTCAGCAGAAGAGACGAATGCAGGAGGCTTCAAGGCGTCGTATGATGCAACAGGTCCCACAGGCGGATGTAGTCATAACAAATCCTACACACTTTGCGGTTGCTCTTAAATATGACCCGGAGAAATTTGACGCACCTTATGTTGTTGCTAAGGGAGAAGATTTCCTGGCAGCAAGAATTAAGGAAAAGGCAAGGGAGAATAACGTAGAAATTGTTGAAAATAAGCCACTTGCTCGAATGATTTATTACAATGTGGATCTTGGATATCCAATTCCACCAGAACTTTATCATACAGTCGCAGATATTCTTGCTGCTGTATACAACACAAAGAAGAGAGCATGAGTCTTAGTAGAGGACCCGCGAAGTGGGAAGGTTTCCTAAGACATGAGAAAATACGAAGTATTTTTTGAACATACGTAAATATAATTACTGTTTAAATCAAAGGAAAGGAGGAAAACGATGAACAATGGCGTTTTAAAACGTTTTGGATTAGCAGACGTAGGCGTTGCAGTCTATATTCTTTCTGCGTTCGTATTTTTCATCATTCCAATTCCTTCGTTCCTTCTTGACGTGTGTCTTGCAATTAATATGTCAATCGCATTCGCGGTTCTTTTTAATACAATGTTTGCAAAAGAAGTTTTGGATATGTCGTTTTATCCGACAATGCTTCTTTTCACAACAATATTCAGAATATCGCTGAACGTATCGTCAACGCGACTCATTCTGACAACGGGATCGCCTGGTAACGTCGTTGAGACTTTCGGCCAGTATGTTGGTGGTGGTGATCTTGTAATTGGAGCTATTGTTTTTATCATCCTGATAGTAATTCAGTTCATGGTTATCAACAAAGGTTCTGAGCGAGTATCAGAAGTAACAGCCAGATTTACTCTTGATGCTATGCCTGGTAAGCAGATGGCAATTGATGCGGATCTTAATACTGGGGCAATTACAGATGAAGAGGCTAAGAAACGTAGAGAAAAGATCCAGGAGGAGTCAAGCTTCTTCGGATCCATGGATGGTGCGGTTAAGTACGTAAAGGGAGATGCGACCGCAGGTCTTATAATTACTTTTGTTAACCTTATTGGTGGTATCCTGATGGGTGTTATGAGAGGCAATATGTCTGTCATGGACGCTGTAAACAGATATTCAATACTTACAATAGGTGACGGACTGTGTTCACAGATTCCGTCTCTTCTCATATCATTGGCAACTGGTATTTTGGTAACTAAAGGTTCTAAAGAAGCAGACTTTGGTTCGGTACTTGTTAAGCAGCTTTTTGGATTATCGAAGCCATTATATTTTGTAGGCGCGGTTCTTTCATTCTTAGGAATTGTAACTCCCCTTAATACAGTTCTTTTCATCGGTCTTGGAATGATATTTGTCGTTGCCGGAAGATTTATGGCTCAGACTATCGAAGAAGCAAAGGTTGAAGAGGCTGTCAATGAAGAAGAGGCCAGCGCAGAAGAGATTAGAAAACCTGAGAATGTTGTATCTCTTCTCAATGTAGATCCTATTGAACTGGAATTTGGTTACGGTATTATTCCTCTAGCTGATGTTAATCAGGGCGGAGATCTCCTTGACCGAGTTGTAATGATTCGTCGTCAAGTAGCCCTCGAACTTGGTACTGTAGTTCCTATTATCCGACTCAGAGATAACATTCAGCTTAATCCGAATCAGTATATCATCAAAATCAAGGGCATTCAGGTCAGCGAAGGTGAAATCCTCTTTGACCATTATATGGCTATGAACCCTGGATATGTGGAAGAAGAGATTACAGGTATCCCTACCTTTGAACCTTCTTTCCATTTACCAGCAATATGGATTACAGAGTCTCAGCGTGAGCGAGCTGAATCTCTCGGATACACGGTTGTAGATCCACCATCTATTATTGCTACACACTTGACAGAGATAATTAGAAGCTACATCTCAGAACTTCTTACTCGTCAGGATGTACAGAATCTTATCAACAATATTAAGGAGTCAAACCCATCACTTGTTGATGAACTTACACCTAAGTTATTAGGAATTGGTGAAATACAGAAAGTCCTTCAGAATCTTTTGAGAGAGGGAATCTCAATAAGAGACCTTCTTACAATATTTGAAACATTAGCGGATCATGCAGTAGTTACGAGAGATACAGATGTACTTACAGAGTATGTAAGACAGAGTCTTAAGAGAGCGATTTCTGCCAAGTATTTTTCGCCAAATGAACAGACAAGTGTAGTAACTTTAGACCCTAAGATTGAACAGGAGATTATGAACTCTGTAAAACAGACAGAACAGGGAGCGTATCTTACAATTGATCCAGAGAGAACTAAAGCGATTATGAATTCAGTAGAAACTGAAATTGCAAAGCTTGAGAATCTTGGAAGGAATCCAATTATTATTACATCGCCAATTGTTAGAATGTATTTTAAAAAATTGACAGAAGATTATTTTAGAGATCTGATAGTAGTATCATATAATGAAATTGATGCAAACGTTGAGTTGCAGTCAGTAGGAATGGTGACAGCGTAAATGATTATTAAGAAATTTCAGGGAAAAACGGAACTTGAGGCGACAGCCCTTGCTAAAAAAGAGCTAGGAGAAAATGCGGTAATAATGCACGTTCGAACAGTTAAAAGAAAAGGACTAGCGCGCCTATTTAAAAAACCATATGTAGAAGTGTCGGCAGCACTTGAGGAAGATTCGGATACTTCTTTTGCAAAAATGAAGGAGGCTGTTTCTGAAATAGCTAAGACTGTTAATAAGGAAGAAAGCAGTAGCGAGCCTCTTAAGCAGGTGGAAAGTTATGTAAACAAAACGGCTGAAGCAAGACAGATTGTTTCTAAGACACAGAACGCTTCAGATAGTAAAGATGCACCAGCCAGTGTTAATATTGAAGAAAAGCTAGACAGTTTACATAATCTTTTGTTAGAGAAAAATCTTATTTCAGAAGAAAAGCCAGATTTAAAGGAAGCAGAAACAGATGCTAGAAGCACGGATTTCTTCAAACTTATTTACAATACTCTTATAGATAATGAAGTAGATGAAAAATATGTTAACGACATTATAGACGAGGCTGTCAAAATCTATAAGCCTAACAGTCAAATCGACTATATTCTCGCTAATATTTATCAGAGAATGGTTCTTAAATTTGGAAAAGTTTCACTTATTGAAGAGGGTACTACAAAGCCAAAGGTAATGTTTTTTATAGGACCAACAGGTGTAGGAAAAACTACAACTATAGCAAAACTTGCATCAAAGCTTAAAGTTAATGAAAGAAAAAAGATAGCTTTACTTACAACAGATACATATAGAATTGCGGCAGCAGAACAGTTAAGAACTTATGCTAATATTTTGGAGGTTCCGTTTAAGGTTATTTATTCTCCAGATGAGCTTATGGCTGCAATTAAAGATTTTAGTGAGTCTGACTATATTCTTATAGATACAGCGGGTCATTCTCATAACAATGAAACTCAGAAAAATGGAACAAAGCAGTTCCTTTCATGCGTTGGAGATGAATTTGATAAGCAAATTTATCTTGTTTTATCTGCAACTACAAAGTACAGAGATTTGTTAAGTGTGTGCGAGACATATGCAGAATTTACCGATTATAGTCTTATTTTTACAAAGCTAGATGAAACAGAAGCGCTTGGTAACTTATATAATTTGAAGTTAAGAACTGGGGCAAATATGTCATATATCACCGTAGGACAGGATGTTCCTGACGATATTGAAGAATTTAGTCCGCAGAACACAGTTAAACAACTCCTTGGAGGCAATAATTAATGGATCAGGCTACACAGTTAAGAAATATAATAAAAGCCAATTCTGTAAATTATGGCCCAAAGGCGAGAGTACTTACAGTTACAAGTGGTAAGGGTGGCGTTGGTAAATCAAACGTCTCTATTAATCTTGCAGTGAAGTTTTCCAAGATGGGCAAAAAAGTAGTAATACTTGATGCGGACTTTGGCCTTGCAAATATTGAGGTAATGTTTGGTGCAATTCCAAAGTATAATCTTGCTGACCTTATTTATAAGGGAATGGGAATAAAAGATATTATTACAGAAGGACCAGATGGTGTTGGATTTATATCAGGTGGCTCGGGAATTGCAGGCCTTACGAATTTGGGAAAGGATTACATCAATTACCTAATTCAGAATTTAGCACAGCTTGATACACTTTACGACGTAATTATTATAGATACAGGTGCAGGAATTTCAGATGCAGTTTTAGAGTTCTTAGTTGCAAGTAGAGAAATACTTCTTGTTACGACTCCGGAACCAACATCTATCACGGATTCTTATTCTTTACTTAAAGCGTTGAATCGTGATTCAAGATTTAACAGAGAAATGACAGAAGTAAAGATTATTGCAAATAAAACCGAGAACTTCGAGGAAGGAAAACAACTTTATACAAAGCTTAGTACAGTTGTATCAAGATATCTAAAACTTCCAATGAAGTTTGTGGGGGTAATTCCTAATGATTCGCAGCTTGTAAAAGCAGTTATGCAGCAATCGCCAGTTTCGATAAGTGCTCCAAATTCAAGGGCATCCCTTGCTTTTGATGACCTTGCCAAGACACTTATGAGCGAAGATGGACAGATGGTAACAACTAAGCATGGAATGGCTGGATTTTTTGCCTCGATGGTCAAGGGGAAGAGGTTTACATAAACATATTTTTGTACTAAAATAATAATATGTATGTCTATACATAAAGGGGGAAAAGGGATGATTTCGAAGTACGTAACTGTTGGCGATAGAATAGACATAGAGTCTATCAAAGCAACAGGTGCAGATGCAACAGAGAAAAAGCTTTACAGGAGTCAGGTATTTGATATTGAATCAGAGGACAGAATAAAGGTCGCTATGCCAATGGAACAGGGCAGAGTGATTCTTCTTCCAGTTGATGAAGAATTTAATCTATGCTTTTATACTCCGAGTGGTTTATATCAGTGCCTTGGAAGGGTGGCAGAGAGATATAAGAGTAATAATATTTTTGTTCTGGTTATGGAATTAACTACCGATATTAGGAAATACCAGAGAAGAGAATATTATAGACTTAATTGTGTGCTTGATATGAAAAGCACAATGATTAATCAAAATGATGTTTCGTCATTTAGTGAAAAAGTTCACTTCATAGACACAGATCTTACTTTTGATAATGGCACAATGGTCGATATATCAGGTGGTGGTGCCAGATTTATTTCAAGAGTAAAATATCCAAAAGACAGTAATATTTTATTTACGTTTGATTTATTTGTAAATGACGCTCTTACTTCATATAAACTTCTTGGTAAAGTTCTTGTTTCACAGGAGATTCAGGGACGAGAAGGAGAATACGAACACCGTATCATGTTTGTTAACATAATGAATGATGATCGTGAAAGCATTATCAAGTATATATTCGAAGAAGAGCGACGAATAAGACGCAGAGAGAAGGGTATGTAATTTACATAATGAAGAAAAAAATATTGATCGTTGATGATTCTGCACTCATGAGAAGAGTGTTGTGTGATATAATTAATTCAGATGACCGATTTGAGGTAGCCGACATGGCTATCGATGGTGCGGAAGGTTTCAAGTTAATAGTTGCTCATAATTATGATGCGGTAGTTCTTGACGTATACATGCCTCGTATGACTGGACTAGATATGCTTAGAGAAATGCAGAAGTCCGGAGTACATGCAAACGTTATGATGGCAAGTACAACGACAGCGGAAGGAGCGAGAGAGACTCTTGATGCTTTGGAACTTGGAGCAATCGATTTCATTAAGAAACCGGAAAATGTTGCCGATGCGAGACATAGCGAATTTAGAGACAGATTTTTAAGCATATTAGATGTTGTTTCAAATTCAAGAGCTTCAATTCATAGAAGCGTATCGACTTCAGCTGGTGCAAAGAGGACGTTTTCATCAAGATATGATGTTAATTTCCATAACAAAGGTGAAAGCGATATCAAGAGACTTGAGAGCGCAGGCATTTCTAGGACTGGACATGCGACGGATGGAGCACAGGCTGCAAAGCCATCAGTGAATATTTCTCTTAGAAAACATACTCCTGTCGCAGGAGAAAAGATTGTTGCAATAGCAAGTTCTACAGGAGGTCCTAGAGCATTACAGGATGTTATTCCAAAATTACCTGCAAATCTTAATGCACCAGTGCTTTTAGTGCAGCATATGCCAAAAGGCTTCACAAAATCATTAGCAGAAAGACTTAATGAATTAAGTCCCGTAACGGTTACTGAAGCAGTTGATGGTGAGACAATAGAAAAAGGTCACGTATATATCGCCCCTGGTGGACAGCATATGAAACTTAAGAAAAAGCCAGGTGGATATGTAATAAATCTTTCGGATGAACCAGCAAGAGAAGGCGTTAAGCCATGTGCAAATTATATGTACGAATCGTTGATGGATTCAGACTTTGCGGAGATTACATGTGCGGTGTTAACCGGAATGGGTCAGGATGGCACAGTTGGAATCAAAGCACTCGAAGGAAAGAAGAAAATTTATTGTGTTGCTCAGGATGAGGACACGAGTACTGTTTATGGAATGCCAAAGGCAATCGCATTAACAGGTTTATGTAACAGTGTGGTACCGCTTTTATCAGTTGCGGATCAAATTATTAAGAACGTGGGGGTACGTTAATTATGGATGTAAGTCAGTATTTAGAAATCTTCCTCGATGAAACAGGAGAACATCTTCAGAACTTAAGCGATCAGCTTATGATTCTTGAGAGCGAACCAGAAAATGAAGATACTATTAATGAGATCTTCCGAGCAGCTCATTCCCTTAAAGGTATGGCAGGTACAATGGGCTATAAGAGAATGCAGAATCTTACACATGATATGGAGAACGTTTTCTCTGAAATCAGAAATGGTAAGATGAAGGTTACTAGTCATCTTATTGATATTCTCTTTAAGACTCTTGATGCGCTCGAGGAATACAAAGATAATATTCAGAATACACAGGATGAAGGTACAAATGATAATGAGCCTATCATCAAAGCTCTTCAGGCAATTCTTAATGGTACAGAAGCACCTGCAGCAGATGAGAAGCCAGCTGAGGCTAAGGCTGAAACAGAGGCTAAGGCGGATGCATCAAATGAAGGTGCTAAATGGGCGCAGGTTAAGCTTCAGGAAGCAGAGCAGCATGTTATGGCTGATGCAATCGTTAAGGGATTACATGTATATGCTTTCGATGTAAAGGTTCAGGAATCATGTGTTCTTAAAGCTGCAAGAGCTTTCCTTGTTTTTAAGGCAGTTGAAGAACTTGGTGGTGAAATCGTTGTATCATCTCCATCAGTTCAGGATATAGAAGATGAGAAATTTGATTTTGACTTTAGCATTTTTGTAATTTGCGAAGCTTCATTCGATGATGTTAAGAAGGCAATCGTTGCGGTTTCAGAAATTGAAGCAGCAGAAGGTGCCGAAATTGATATCGAAAATCCTTTACTTGAATCAGCAGAAGAGGAAGAGGAAGAGGAAAAAGCTCCAGCTAAAGAAGAAACACAGGTTGCAGCACCTGAAGCTAAGCAGGAAGTGGCTCCTCAGGCCGCAGACAATAAGCAGGCACCTGCTAAGAAAGCAGCAAGCAAGGCTCCTGTTGTTAATAGAACAGTTCGTGTAGATATTGAAAAGTTAGATGTACTCATGAACCTTGTCAGCGAACTTATCATTGCTAAGAACTCTCTTGTTTCATTTGGATCAAATGATGTTTCTAGCAGCGGTTCAGAGTTCAATGAGCAGATTGAGTACCTTGAGAGTGTTACAACAAATCTTCACGAATCAGTTATGAAGGTTCGAATGGTTCCTATTGAATCTGTTCTTCAGAAATTCCCAAGAATGATCAGAGATCTTTCTAAGAAGCTTGATAAGCCAATGGAACTTACAATGACTGGTGAAGAGACAGAACTTGATCGTACAGTGGTAGATGAAATTGGAGATCCACTTATGCATCTCCTTCGTAACTCGGCTGACCATGGACTTGAAAAAGCTGATGTAAGACGTGAAAGAGGAAAGAATCCAGTTGGTCAGGTATTCTTGAATGCTTACCAGGAAGGTAATAACGTTATTATCGATGTAGGAGATGATGGTAACGGTATTGATACAGCAATCGTTAAGGCTAAAGCAGTTGAAAAGGGACAGATTACTCAGGAACAGGCTGATGCAATGTCTGAGAAGGAGGCTGTAGATCTTCTTTTCGGTGCTGGATTCTCAACAGCAAAAGTTGTTTCAGATGTATCTGGTAGAGGTGTAGGACTTGACGTTGTTAAGTCTAAGATTGAAGCTCTTGGCGGTGATGTTACAGTTAAGACAAAGCTTGGTGAAGGCTCAACATTCTCAGTAAGACTTCCACTTACACTTGCTATTATACAGGCTCTTATGGTTGTTATTGGTGAAGAAAAATATGCAATCGCACTTGGATCAATTGATACAATCGAGTCAGTTACAGAAGACGATATTAAATACGTTGAAAATAAGGAAGTTATTAACTTAAGAGGAATCGTTATTCCTATCGTTAGACTTGATTCTATTCTTAATGTTGAAAAGACAAAAGAATCAGATGGTAACCTTATCGTAGTTATTGTTAAGAAGGGCGAGCAGCTTGCAGGTCTCGTTGTTGATGAACTTATGGGTCAGCAGGAAATCGTTATCAAGTCACTTGGTAAGTACATTAACTGCTCATCAAGAATTATCAGCGGTGCAACAATCCTTGGTGATGGTGAAGTTGCTCTTATTCTTGATACAAATGTTCTTATGTAGGAGGGGTAAGAGATGGATGCATTAAATATCGCAAAAGAGTATGACAGTACACAGTACATTGTTATAAAGATTGGTGAAGAGCAGTATGGTATTGATATCAAATACGTAGACAACATTTTACGTATGCAGAATATCACAAGAGTTCCACATACACAGCCATATTTTAAAGGAGTTATTAACCTTCGTGGTGAGGTTGTTCCAGTAATGAGCTTACGTATTAAGATGGGACTTGAGGAAGATGTCATTACAAAGAATTCTCGTATAATAATTCTTAAGCTTGAGAACAATGCACCAGTTGGTATTGTTGTAGATGAAGTTAAAGAAGTTGTTTCTCTTGATGAGAGAAGTATTGATGAAGTGTCAAGAAATTCTGCAAAGTCAGAAACAACATTCATCTTCGGTGTAGGTAAGGTTGAAGAAGGTCTTATTTCACTTCTCGACTTAAGTACTGTTATTAACGAGAAAGAAATAGTATAAGGTTTATAATATATGGCAAAAATAGATTTAAATAACATGGAGGGCGTCTACTTTGACGTTCTCCGTGAAATAGGAAATATAGGTGCGGGAAATGCAACAACCGCCCTTGCAACAATGCTTGGTACAAAAGTAGATATGCATGTACCAAAGGTTGACCTGATGGAGTTTAAGGAAATCGGGGAAGAAATGGGTGGAGAAGAAACATTGATGGCAGGTATATATCAGCAGATTAAGGGTGATATTACTGGATCAATTATGTTCCTTCTCGAAGAAAAATCAGCCAGAGTGCTTGTTTCAAAGCTTATGGGAATGGAGTCAAATCCTGAAGAACCATTTAGTGAGATGGAAGTATCAGCATTGCAGGAAATCGGTAATATTATTACTGGGTCTTATCTTTCTTCACTTTCTTCACTTACAAATTTGACTATAGATGCAACAGTTCCTTCGCTTTGTATTGATATGTGTGAGGCGATTCTTTCAGTTCCGGCAATTGAATTTGCAGAGCTTGGAGATAAGATGCTTCTTATTAAGACAGAGTTTACAGATGATGTAAAGCTTGAGGGATATTTTGTGTTAGTACCTGATTTGGATTCATATGACAAGATACTAACATCTATTGGTATGTAAGACGTTAAATGCATGTTTTTATGCATAATAAATATTAGATGGTGATTTAGTAATGGGTCAAATGATAAAAGTAGGTATGGCGGACCTAAAGATTTGTAAAGCGCCAGATGCCGTTACAACATTAGGACTTGGATCATGCGTAGGTATCGCAATTAGAGATCCACAGACTAAGATTGGCGGTTTAGCACATATAATGCTTCCTGATAGCACACAGATGAGAGCACAGGCAGTTAACATTCCAAAATTTGCAGATACAGGGGCTAAGGAATTAGTGAATCAGCTGGTCAAGGCAGGAGCAGGAAGAACTCGTCTTGTTGCAAAGATTGCTGGTGGAGCTCAGATGTTCGCATTTCAGGGAACAGGAAATAATGATATGATGGCTGTTGGAGAGAGAAATGCAAAGGCGGTTCGTCAAGTCTTAGCAGAGTTAAAGATTCCGATTTTAGCTGAGGACTGTGGACTTAATTATGGACGTACAGTCGAATTCTTTCCAGAAACAGGAGACTATGTAATTAAAGCTGTTGGAAAGCCAGTAAAGACAATATAATGAAAAAAACAAAGAGTATACCTGCAATAGTGACACTTCTTGGGTGTCTTGTTGCAGTAGTTGTGACTTATATAAACGGATATGGATTGGAGAAGATGCTTAAGATTTTACTTCTTGTCCTTTTTATTTTTCTGTTTATGGGTTTGATTATTAAACATTTATTTGAAAAATATATTCCTCCTATCGAAGAAGAGCCTGAGGAAACCGAAGATGAGGGATCCTTTATGGAAAAGACATCTGAAAATGATGAGGAAATACAGAATGTGGGAGCGCCGACCGGTGATGAGCAGGGTCAGCAGGTTCCAGATAATAATGAGAACGTTTAGTTAACTAGTATATTTGCAGAGGGGCTTATATACTATTGGAGAAGGGAATGGACGAAAGCGGAAAGGCTAAGCTTTGGGCAGAATATGCAAAGAAACCTACACCAGAGCTACGCGAAAAAATTATTCTTGAATATGCGCCACTAGTAAAACTTGTAGCAGGCAGACTTGCTATGTATTTAGGCTACAATGTTGAGTATGATGATTTAGTTGGATATGGTGTTTTTGGTCTCATTGATGCCATAGATAAATTTGATGCAAAAAAAGAAGTAAAGTTTGAAACATATGCATCACTTCGAATCAGAGGTGCAATCTTAGACCAGATCAGAAAAATGGACTGGATACCTAGAACAGTCCGTCAAAGACAGAAAAAAATTACAGATGCAATCAAAGAAATAGAGAATAGAACGGGCAAGAGTGCCACAGATGAAGAAATCGCGGCAGAACTTGGCATAACCGCGTCAGAATATGATGACTGGCAGTCACAAATGAAAGTCACTGGGGTCATTTCTCTGGACGAGTTTGTGGAGTCTGGAAGTGACATTTCTGATGGTGGAAGTATTGCAGCTAAGGTTGAAAAGCCAGAAGAGGCAATCGAAAAAGAAGAATTAAAGAAGATGCTCGTAGAGGCGTTACAGTCGCTTACCGAGAAAGAGCAGAAGGTAGTTCTTTTATATTACTATGAAGATTTAACACTTAAGGAAATTAGTAATATATTAGAAGTTTCCGAGTCTAGAGTTTCGCAATTGCATACAAAAGCGCTTAATAAGATGAAAGTTAAACTCGGACCATATGTAAACATGGTTCTAACACCTAACTAGGAGGAAACATGGCAAACGCATATTTCCAAATAATAATGGATAATAATAAGACATTTTTAAGGCTCTTCCCTGCCACTGACGGAGGGGAGCCTATTTCTGTTAAGGAAATACAGGAATATATATCGTTTAATAGAATAAAGCCAACTAATTCAGAGTATATATATGAAGTGGCCGATGCTACAGAGCAGAAGGACATTTTCCTCTGTGATGGAACGGGATTTCCTATTAATGAATACTTTAAGCTTGCATTAACAAAAGATAAAATGATGGCTGTTGCAAGGTTCTATATGCCTTCAACATCAGGAAAACAAATTACAAAAGAAGAAATTATAAATGATATTAAGCATAAGGGAATTGTTGTTGAGCCATATGAGGCGATGATTGATAAGTTCCTTGCAGAACGTCAGTATTGTTTTAACTATGTGGTGGCAAAGGGCGTGCCTCCTGTCGAGGGAAAACACGCGTCTATTGAATATTTTTTCAATACAAATCCTAATACTAAACCAGCGCTTAATGAAGATGGAAGTGTAGATTTCTTTAATTTAAATACAATAAGTAAATGTAGCAAAGGAGATATTCTGGCAACACTAACGCCTGAGGACCGTGGTACTAAGGGCATGAGGGTTACTGGAGAACCAATTTTGCCAAGAGATGTTAAGACATTAAAACTTAAATATGCCAATAATATTTCTTTGTCTGAGGATGGTTTGAGTCTAATTGCTGATTGTAATGGACATGTGTCTCTTGTAGATGATAAGGTGTTTGTTTCTGATGTATATGAAGTCGTTGATGTAGATACTTCAACGGGCAATATTGATTATATTGGAAATATACTTATAAAAGGTAATGTTAAGACTGGATTTAAAGTAAAGGCTCAGGGTAATATTGAAATTCGTGGTGTTGTTGAGGGCGCTGAGGTTGAGGCAACTGGAAATGTAACAATAGCCAAAGGATTTAATGGTATGAGCCGTGGAATCATAAAAGCGGGAGGTTCTGTAGTCGCAAGATTTATCCAGAATGGAACAGTTGATGCTGGAGCAAGAGTTACGGCGGAAGCTATAATGCATTCAGACATCACTACAGCATCTGACGTTGAAGTAACAGGCAAGAAGGGCTTCATTGTTGGCGGAAATGTAAAAGCTCAGGGTTGTGTTATTGCTAAGACAATTGGTTCAGAAATGGGTGGAGATACTAACATAGAAGTTGGTGTGGATCCTGTACTTAAGAATCGTGCTAAGGAACTTGAGGGCCAGATAAAGGATTGTAAGGAAAAGATGGAAAAGGTAGTTCCAGTACTTGCAACCTTTACTAAGAAAATAAAAGAAAAAGCGACATTAACTACAGATCAGATTAGATATTTCAAGCAACTTTCACAGGAATACGCAGAGTTAAAAGACCTTATGGTTAAGCTGAATACGGAGTATGACGAAGTGGTTGAAGAAATAGATAATCAGCCAATGGATTCGTATATAGCTGTTTCTGGAAATGTATATCCAGGTGCAATGATGACTGTAAATGATGTACAGAAAAGAATCACTACGATGTGTGCTCATTCAAGGTTTGTTGCAGATGGTGCAGATGTAAGGATTAAACCACTATGATAACTCCTATTATGGCTAATGGCGTCGTAGCGCAGACGCAGAATGTTAATATAATAAATAATGCTGAAGATACAAAGACTCAGGTTGCATATCAGAACAGTCAGGTGGCAACTGAGCAGCAGTCTGAAGAAGCTCATAGAACGGTAATTTCTTCACAGGATTCTAATAAGACAGATACAAGACATGACGCCAGTGAGGAAGGTAAAAACAAGTATTTTGCCAGCAAAAATGATGGCAAAAAGAAAAAAACGCAGGAATTTGGCCAGGTTGTGAAGAAACAGAACATGGGTGGATTCAATATAACAGTCTAAAGAGGTATATAAAATGACACCTTTGGGAATAGCTTTATCAGTAGTCGGTATTGCGGCGATTGTAGCCAGTTTTTTTGTACCGGACAAAGGCGATAGGGAAGATAAAAAAGATATTGCTAGAAAACAGGAACAGATAAGAAAACTCCTTGATACAGAGCTTGACGGAATGAAGCTTAGAGTTAATGAAGCAACAAATGAGACTGTTGAGTCTAGCATGGAAAAGAGTGAACGTGCTCTTGAAAAAATAACAAATGACAAAATAATGGCAGTCAGTGAATATGCGACTACCGTTATGGAGGAAATAGATAGAAACCACAAAGAGGTAATGTTCTTATATGACATGCTGAATGATAAGCAGACAGACATTAAGAACACGGTAAGACATGCGGAAGCTACAGTAAAGGAAGTTAATGAAGCTGCAAAGACTGCAAGTGACACAGCGATATATGCTACAAATGTAGCAAATGCTGCAAACGAAGCAGTATCACAGGTAAATGAAGTAGTTAACAGTATCCCTGCTAGCCTACCGACGGCAGAGCCTGTTAAAGAACAGCAACCAGTGGTTTCTGACAATGTTATAGTGAATACAATAGATCCTGACGTGAAGGCTATAACGCCGACACAGTCAGTATTTTCTATGTTAGCAGACATGGATGATATTAGTAGTATGGTTGAAAATACGGAGCCAGAATTAGCTCCTGTAGTTCCAGTTAAAGAAGAACCGGAACCTGAGCCAGAAAAAGAACTTACAGAATTTGAAATTTTAGAAAGAAGTACAAGCTTCAATAACGTGAACAATAACAATCAGATGATTCTTAGGATGCATGCCGAAGGAATCTCGGTAGTTGACATCGCCCGTCAGTTATCATTAGGGGTTGGAGAAGTGCAGCTTGTAATAGATTTATTTAAATAAAATGAAATTAAGAATGTATTTGAGAGGTCTTGGCCTAGGAATGGTTGTCACAGCGCTTGTGATGGCGTTTGGAGTTAAGACAAACAATAAAACAATGACAGATGCCGAAGTCAGGGCAAGAGCTAAGGAACTCGGTATGGTGGAAGAGACTGGAACACTAAAGGAAGCGGTAGAAGAAAAGAAAGTTGAGGAAGTCGCCAAGCCAGAGGAGACAGCTGAAGCAGAGGATATTGCAAAGCCAGCGGAAGCGGTTG
>JAUNIR010000172.1 GCA_030523345.1 Lachnospiraceae bacterium | reverse complement strand
ATTCCCGGCTATCCGGTACTTCAAAACTTAATTCCAACAAACTTGGCATAAGACAATATATTGCTGGGGACAATTCCGCATTTGATACTATTTATGAGGAATCATATAAGTATCTCTATACATGCGCAATTCATATTGTAAAAGATGAAGATATTGTTCAGGATATGTTGCAAAATACATATATAGAGATAGTAAAAAGCATATCTCAGTTAAAAGAACCAGAATACTTTCTTGGGTGGGCTACAACAATAGCAAACAGAAAATGCCTGGCTTATCTAAAGAAGCAAAAAGACGTTCTTCTTTCAGAGAATACAGACGATGAAGGAAATGAAATTGATTTCTTTGAAAGTGTAGCCGACGAAGAAGCTTTAATACCTGAGAATATCTTTGATGAAAGATCTAAAGTTGACATTATTAAAGGTGTTATCGATGAATTATCTGATGTTCAAAGAGCTTGTGTAATCGGATTTTACTATAATGAGCAGAAGCAGGATGAAATTGCGGAAGAACTGGGAATCCCGGTAAATACAGTCAAATCTCATTTAAATAGAGCTAAAATAAAGATTAAGGAAGCCGTGGGCGATATTGAAAAAAAGCAGGGAATCAAATTATATTCATTTGCTCCGTTCATGTTGCATTTCTTTATGAAAGAAGTGGACTCATTTGGCGTGGCTCATATAGCACCTAAAATGGGAGAAAAGCTTACTACAGCTATTTCTGCAGGCACTATTGCCGCAACCGGAGCAGCTAAAAGCAAAGTAGCTGCGACAGGTATTAAGGGAGTTATGTCTGCAGCAAAAACTAAACTTACAATAGGACTTGTGACATCAACAGTGGCGGTTGCAGGAGTAACAGGGGCATATATTGTTCATAACCAAAACCGGCACGAAGAAGTTTTGGTTGAGGTTGAGGAGGAAGAACCTATCGAAGAGCTTGTAGAAGAAATAGTTGATGAAAAAGTGGTGGAGCCAGAAAAACCGGAAAACTATCTCGATTTTTCGATGAATATTGTAGATATGGAAAAAAGAGTGGTAATTAACGGAAGACCATTATCAGAGATTACGTTTGAGGAATTTGTTGCAAAGAGTGCAGATACTCTATCAACAGGAGTTTATAACGAAAACACTGGGCTTACTTCATGTCCAGGGACTCTCTATGAAAAAGAAATAAACCAAATGGAGGGCGCTCAAGTGATTCTTGATAGTGGTAAGGTATTAGAATTCACAGAATATGAAGGTATGCAAACGTTTGAAATTCGCTATGATGAATCATTAAACTATGGATATTCTTACCAAGTATCTGATTTTATGGATAATGGAAAAAAATCACCTAAGCAGTTTTTGGATGAGTTAGATCCGAAAATATATGATTTATTGTTCAAATATGAATACGTATATTTTAATGGTGGGAAAATATATAATATGTCTCATGTGTATAATTCGGTGACAAAAGAAGGTGAAAATACTTCGATTAAAGAGGACACATTTCAATTCTGGTTCGATGAGACAGATGATATCCATAGTTGGCAATATATGAGCATAGAAGAATACGATGATGGCAAAATGAGAGTAGAATGGCACTGACTAGATTAGGTTAAATCATTTGGATGTGATCCCCTTTTTTGTTAAACAATTATACTAATGTTGTGGTAACATAGTTCTATAAATCTTTCGCTTTGTAGGGATATTAAAAGTATTTTATGAATGACAATAGAGCATCACAGCAAAACAGCATAATACGAGCATTAAAACTATTAGAAATTCTTAAATCGGGTACGGACAGAAAGCATAAGCTTACTCAGGAACAACTCCTTGCTATGATGAAAAAGATGGACGGGAGCTGTACTCTAAAGACTATGAGAACAGATCTTCGTAACCTTATGAGTGCTATCAATCCTATTCTTGATGATGCTGGTGAAGAGTATAAAGACCATCCACAGGATTATCGTATTATTTATGATGGAATAGAAGAAGGTCGTCATAGAATGTCAGGCATCCAGTATATTCACGAATTTACTAATGATGAGCTTGATCTTCTTATTGGGTTAGTTAAGGGAAGTGGCGGTATTAGTAAAGAAAGTGCCGAAAGCATTACGGCAAAGCTTAAAAAACTCGGAAGTGGCTATTACCAATATACTAGTGATGTCATTCAGACTATTCCGGAGCACAACACAATAGATAAGACTTTTATTAATCAGAATATTTGGATAATAAATGCAGCTATTATTAATAATAAGCAGATAGTATTTACATTTAACGGGTATTGTAAAGACGGTAAATTAACGCCTGTTCGAGAAAGGAAATACATAGCTAATCCATACTATGTAGTGTTATATCAGCAGAAATATTATATGCTATGTACTCATGATAAATATGAAGATGTACATATTTACAGATTGGATTTGATGTCAGATATTGAACTGTGCGAAGAAGACAGGGAATCTGTAAGAGGCGTGCCGGAACTTGAACATTCAAATGCGAAAGAATATATGGATAGGCATCTTAACATGTTCTACGATGAACCAAGAACAGTAGTTCTTAAGGTGAGTAATTCATTAAGGGGGTATACCTCGATTCATGATCAGTTTGGTGACAAATATACTTATAAGAGAAAGATTGATGATGAATATGATGAAATAGAAGTTACAGCCAGTGGTGATGCGATTATAGACTATGCAATACAGTATTCTGATCTTGTAGAGATTATTAGGCCGAAGGATTTAAGAAATAAGCTTATTGATAAGATAAATAATATACAAATAAAATATGAAGAGAATAAATAGGTTTTGAAGCATAGGAGTAAAAGAAATTATACATGGTAGAGAAATTAAAAAGAATCTTATTGCTGCCAATCGAATTGGATGCAAAAATTGATGGGTATAGTATTAAAGAGAATTGTATTGTATCTGGACAAACCTATAAAAGAAATGCAAAAGGGGAAATTGCAATAAACGATTTAGATTGTGATATGAGTAATGTTG
>JAUNIR010000045.1 GCA_030523345.1 Lachnospiraceae bacterium | reverse complement strand
AGTTACCAAATCTTCCCTTACCGATTGATTCAGGAATCCAGTTAACTGTATTGTTATTTCTAATAAGGTCATCTCTTACTGCTGTTTCCTTGATGTACCAGCTTTCTCTAGCATAGTAGATAAGTGGTGTATCACATCTCCAGCAGTGTGGATACTCATGCTCAAACTTAGGAGCATCAAATAATTTGCCTTCTTTATCAAGATCAACAAGTACGTCCTTGTCTGCATCTTTAACAATCTTTCCAGCATAAGGTGTTTCTTCTGTAAGTTCACCCTTACCATTAACAAACTGTACAAATGGAAGGTCATACTTACGACCAACGTTAGCATCATCCTCACCAAATGCAGGTGCAATATGTACTATACCTGTACCATCTGTCATTGTTACGTATGAATCACATACAACGTAATGACCCTTCTTTCCCTGCTTTTCTACACATGTCTTTGTGCATTCCCAAAGTGGCTCATAGGCCTTTCTTTCAAGGTCTGTACCTACATATGTTTCAAGGATCTCATATGCTGCCTGGCCTTCTTCAGTAACAAGCTTTCCTAATACAGTGTCAAGTAAAGCCTTAGCCATGTAATATGTATATCCATCAGCTGCCTTAACCTTGCAATATTCTTCATCAGGGTTGACACAGAGAGCGACGTTACTTGGAAGTGTCCAAGGTGTTGTTGTCCATGCAAGGAAATATGCATCCTCGCCTACAACCTTAAATCTTACGATTGCAGAACGCTCCTTAACTGTCTTATATCCCTGTGAAACTTCAGCTGTTGAAAGAGGTGTACCACAACGAGGACAATATGGAACAATCTTGAATCCTTTATATAAAAGGCCTTTATTCCAAATTTCCTTAAGTGCCCACCACTCTGACTCAATGAAATTATCATCGTATGTTACGTAAGGATCATCCATATCAGCCCAGAATCCAACTGTGCCTGAGAAGTCCTCCCACATACCTTTATATTTCCATACAGACTCCTTACATTTTTCAATGAAAGGCTCCATACCATATTCTTCAATCTGTTCTTTTCCGTTAAGTCCAAGTAACTTTTCAACTTCAAGCTCAACAGGAAGTCCATGTGTATCCCATCCTGCTTTTCTTGGTACCATGTAACCTTTCATTGTACGGTATCTTGGAATCATGTCCTTAATAACACGTGTTAGTACATGGCCAATATGTGGCTTACCATTTGCTGTTGGAGGTCCATCATAGAATGTATATGTTGGTCCTTCCTTTCTATTTTCCATACTTTTTCTGAAAATATCGTTATCTTTCCAGAAAGTCTCTATTACCTTTTCACGATCTACAAATTTAAGATCAGTGTCTACCTTCTTGTACATAGCTTTCCTCTCGTTTAATAACAGTGTTATTTATGTCTCTTTTTGCTTATTCTCTCACCACTTTTTTGCAAAAACAAAACCCGCCATGCAAAAACGCATAGCGGGTATATTTTACTCTAAAAACCTATAAATTTCAAGCAAATTGCTTGTTTTAAGGATTTTTCATTAAGCCTTTCCGTCTGAACCAAGAACGTTAACGATCTTATGAGCTACCATATCCTTAACAGCCTGTCTAGCTGGCTTTAAGTACTGACGTGGATCGAAGTGATCTGGATGCTCAGCGAAGTACTTTCTGATGTTACCTGTCATAGCAAGACGGATATCTGAATCGATATTGATCTTACATACAGCAAGCTTAGCAGCCTCACGAAGCTGTTCCTCTGGGATACCAATAGCATCTGGCATGTTACCACCAAACTCGTTAACCATCTTAACGAATTCCTGTGGAACTGATGATGAACCATGAAGAACGATTGGGAAGCCTGGAAGCTTCTCGATTACGCCGTGAAGTACATCGAAACGAAGTGGAGGTGGAACAAGAATTCCATTCTCATTACGTGTACACTGTGCAGCTGTGAACTTGTACGCACCGTGTGATGTTCCGATAGCGATTGCAAGAGAATCACAACCTGTCTTATCAACGAACTCTTCAACCTCTTCTGGCTTTGTGTATGACTCGTTACCAGCTTCTACACAAACTTCGTCTTCTACACCAGCAAGTGTTCCAAGTTCTGCTTCTACTACTACGCCATGAGCGTGAGCATATTCAACAACCTGCTTTGTTAAAGCGATGTTCTCTTCGAATGACTTTGAAGAAGCATCGATCATAACTGATGTGAAACCACCATCGATACATGACTTACAAAGCTCGAAGCTATCACCATGATCTAAGTGAAGAGCTATTGGGATTTCTGGATTCTCCTCAACTGCTGCTTCTACCATCTTTACAAGATACTTGTGGTTAGCGTATGCTCTAGCACCCTTAGAAACCTGAAGGATAACTGGGCTCTTAAGTTCGCCAGCAGCTTCTGTAATACCCTGAACGATTTCCATGTTGTTTACGTTGAAAGCACCGATAGCATATCCGCCATTGTAAGCCTTCTCAAACATTTCTTTTGTTGAAACTAATGCCATTTTTTTATGTCCTTTCTTTTAATTATTTTTATTATCTTTAGGCAAACGCCCAAATCTAGCAAAATTATAACACTTGAAGCCTTAAACCTCAACAATGTTTTTCTTTATCTCATCAACAAATTCAAGCATTCTTGCGAGCTGATCATCACCTGTAGACTCATCTCTTTTCATTCGATAAGTAAAACAAGGCTTATCAGAAGGCCTTAATGATACAGATCCTTTATATTTCATAATAAAGTCCGGAATCTTGCTTCCATCATATTTTGCGTTCTCATAAACTCTAAGATTAACAATGCCCTCAGAGCCCTTAATCTCTGTAATATATGCTTCTTTTGCAATGCTTCTTAAATATGCGATATCTAGAAGATTGAGTACTGCCTTAGGTAGTTTTCCAAATCTATCGGTTAGCTCCTCAATCATATCCTCTTTTTCCGAAAGAGATTCTATTACGGATATTCGCTTATAAATATCAAGCTTCTGATGTTCATTTGTAATATAAGCATCCGGAATGTAGGCATCAACATTTAGCTCTACTGTAGTTGAAAGCTCCGATGACTTTATTTCCTCACCCTTCTTTAATCTTACCGCTTCGTTAAGCATTTTACAGTAAAGATCGTATCCAACAGCTGCCATATGTCCACTCTGGCGAACACCCAATATGTTTCCGGCACCTCTAATTTCAAGATCACGCATTGCTATCTTGAACCCAGAACCAAGTTCCGTGAAATCTCTAATTGCCTCAAGGCGCTTCTCGGCTGTTTCCTGAAGTAATTTATCTTTTCTATACATAAGAAAAGCGTATGCCGCTCTATTAGATCTTCCCACACGGCCCCTTAACTGATAAAGCTGTGAGAGGCCAAGCTTATCTGAATCATGAATAATCATTGTGTTAACATTAGGAATATCAAGACCTGTCTCTATAATTGTTGTAGATACAAGTACGTCAATTTCGCCATTTACAAAATCATACATAATGTTTTCAAGCTCAGTCTCATTCATCTTACCATGAGCAAAAGCAACTTCCGCCTCAGGAACAAGTTCTTTAATCGAAGCTGCAATATCCGCAATATTATTTACCCTGTTATATACGTAAAATACCTGCCCGCCCCTTGATAATTCTCTGACAATTGCTTCTCTAACAAGTTCCTCATTGTACTCCATTACAAACGTCTGAATCGGCATTCTGTCCTGAGGAGCTTCTTCTAAGACACTCATATCCCTTACACCAATAAGGCTCATATGAAGCGTTCTTGGAATAGGTGTTGCGGTGAGTGTTAAAACATCTATTGATTCCTTAAGTTTTTTTATCTTTTCCTTGTGTGAAACACCGAATCTTTGCTCTTCATCAATAATCAAAAGTCCCGGATCTTTAAACTCCACGTCCTTTGATAATAATCTGTGAGTTCCGATTACGATATCAACCATACCATTCTTAAGATTCTTTATTGTATCTTTTTGCTCCTTAGTTGTCTTAAATCTAGAGAGCATATCAACCCTTATAGGGAAGTCTTTCATTCTTTCCTTGAATGTATTATAGTGCTGACCTGCAAGAATTGTAGTAGGAACAAGATAAATGACCTGTTTACCCTCTTGTACAGCTTTAAATGCAGCTCTAATGGCGATTTCAGTCTTACCATATCCCACATCTCCGCAGATAAGTCTGTCCATAATCTTAGTAGATTCCATATCTGCCTTTGTGTCCATGATGGCATTTATTTGATCTTCCGTTTCTTCAAATGGAAACAGCTCTTCAAATTCAGTCTGCCATACAGTGTCCTTGCCATACACATAACCATTTCTTTCACGTCTTTTCGAGTACAGATCCACAAGATCTCCAGCAATCTCTTCAACAGCCAGCTTAACTTTCGACTTAGTATTCTCCCACTCTTTTCCACCGAGCTTATTAATTTTAGGGGTACTACCATCTTTTGAAGCATACTTCTGAATCTGATCAAGGGCGGTTGCTGGAATAAACAATCTTCCACCATCCTTATATGTGATTTTCATATAATCCTTAGTGATATCCTCAACGGTTACCTTTTCGATTCCCTGATATATTCCAACCCCATGACTTTCATGAACTACGTAGTCGCCAACAGATAGCTCATTCATGGAACGAATCTTTGTTCCATCATATCTTTTAACTCTATGTTTTTTTCTCTTCTGTAGCGCAAAAATGTCGCTTTCAGATATAACTACAAATTTAAGAAGTGGATACTCAAATCCCTGCTTTAGACGTCCATATACAACCATAACCTCCGAAGGTTTTACTTCTCTTTCAAGGTCATCTGTGAAAAAGGCAGAAATCTCCTCTTGTCTTAAATCTTCAGCTAATCTAGCTGCTTTTGTCCTTGATGCAGATACTACAATTACCCTGTATCCATTCTTTTTGTATTTTTTAAGATCCTTAATAAGCGATTCAAAGCTTGAGTTGTATGAACTTACGGGCTTTGTAACCACTGAGTGATCGGCTTTTATCTTATATACACTTTTCCTAACTGGAAGCGAGCTAAGAGCCACTGTTCTCTTGAGTGAAACACGTACCATTGTTTCTTTGGCTGAGAATAAAATATCTGCCATTAACGGCATAGCATATCCTTTCTCGAGTCTATGCTTCATGCTCTCCGTAAATTCAAGTTCTGTAGCCTTTGCAAGTTCACTAAGTCTCGCAGGCTCATCTAGTATAAATAGAGTATTATTTATGTCAAAATAATCTACTAAAGATACTGTCTCACTATAAAAATACTTAATATATGACTCCACATTAGAATCTGACATATTAAGTTCTAGCATACGTTCTTTAAACTGTCTCACCGATTCAGTAATTCTGAAAGCCTCCTCTGTTTTGAACTGCTTTCTGAATTTATCTGATATTTTGTCAGCATCTTTTTCAATTTTCTTTATTCCGTTTTCCTTTTCTTCTTCAGTCAAAACTGTTTCAGATGCGGGAAAAACTGTTATTTCATCAAGTTCCTTTAACGAGCGCTGTGTACTTACGTCAAAAAGACGAATAGAGTCTACATCATCTCCCCAAAGTTCTATTCTTACCGGGTTCTCATCTGTCATAGGAAATATATCTATAATTCCACCACGAATAGAAAACTGTCCCTCTGTCTCCACCTGATAATTTCTTATATATCCAAGAGATACTAACTGCTTTGCAAGTTCACTAACATTGATTGTTTCATTCTTTTTGATAACACTAATATAATTTGCTATTTTTTCAGCTGGAACTGCATTATTCATTAATGCATCAAATGTTGTAACAATTGTTGCAGCCTCTCCCTTCAAAACTGCCTTTATGCACTTAAGCCTTTCCTTAGTCTGCATATTTCCATGGATATCCGCCTGATAAAACATCATATCCTTGGCAGGATATAAATACACATTTTTATCGTAAAAGCTATATTCATCCACTATCTCCCTAGCTCTTTGCTCACTAAAAGTGACGAGTACTTTATGAGTAAAGTTCTCGCCAAGTGAATATGCCATATGCAGTTTTACCGCGTCCTGACAGCCGTTTATCTCAACTATTCCAGGTGTGTTTAATTCTTTACGTGCCGTATCAACAGCTTCAAGTTCGTAAAGAGGGGAAATAAATGTTTTCATGTTCCTAGTTAACAGTTTTCTTTTTATTGTATAGATTCATAGCCTTATCTGCACCGTCGTTAAGTATAATCTCTACTGCATTAAGTGCGTCTAAAGCCGCTGCATCTTCGAGCTTTCGTTCATCCTGAGTGAAGTGTCCTAACACATAATCTGCAAGATCATATCCCTTAGGCTTTTCTCCTACTCCCATACGAATACGCATAAAGTTTTCTGTAGACAAATGCTGAATGATACTCTTCATTCCGTTGTGACCACCAGCAGATCCATTCTTCCTTACTCTAATAGCACCAACATCAAGAGCTATATCGTCATAAATCACAATGAGTTCCGATTCTATATCAATCTTATAGTACTGACATACATCTATAAGGCTTTCTCCAGATAGATTCATAAAAGTCTGTGGCTTCACAAGAATTACCTTCTCAGAGCCAATCATTCCTTTTCCTATGAGCGCCTTATGTTTTATCGTTGATACATCAATTCGGTTCTTTTCTGCTATTACATCAATAACATCAAAGCCAATATTGTGTCTTGTATTTTTATAGTCTTTTCCCGGATTTCCGAGTCCCGCAATTATATACATTGTCATATCCTTTAAAATCAATTGTTTTACGGTTACTAATTATAACCTAAATAAAACAACAAGACCACTCCCTTTCGGAAGTGGCCTTTTGTAAAAAAACTATTAATATTAGAATACGTATCTTTCATTCTGTTCAAGAACAACCTTAACGCCATCCTCACCCTTAAAGTAAGAGTTAGCACGAATTGTATCTCTACTTTCAACAATACAGTTCTCAATTACAGTATTGTCGCCAATATATACGTCATTTAAAATAATTGAATTCTTAATTACACAATTATTTCCAACAAATACTTTCTTGAAAAGAACTGAATCTTCAACTGTACCATTAATAATAGATCCGCTAGATACTAAGCTGTTTTTAACATTTGAACCAAAGTTATACTTTGCTGGTGGAAGATCATCAACCTTAGAATAGATTGCTGGATATTCCTTGTAGAAGTAATCTCTTACTTCCTTCTTGAGGAAGTCCATATTAGTTCTGTAGTAATCATCTACTGATGCAATATTGCTCCAGTAAGAATCCATCTTATATCCATAAATCTTCTTTGTATCCTTGAAACGAATTACGATGTCACGTACGAAGTCGAATCTATCTTCCTTAGCACACTGTTCAATAAGTTCAATGAGAAGACGTCTTCTGATAACGTAGATACCACAGTTAACTGTATTTGTCTTAGCAACCATTGGCTTCTCATCAAATTCTTCAATTCGATTGTCATCATTCATGGTAATAATACCATAACGTCCGCCTTCGTTATCTGTTTCGATATCTTTACATACTACAGTGATATCAGCCTTCTTATCAATGTGATACTCTAATACCTTGCCGTAGTCTAACTTGTAAATTGCTTCACCAGATGCGATTACTACATAAGGCTCATGTGCCTCCTTGAGGAATCCAATGTTCTGGTTGATTGAATCAGCAGTACCTCTGTACCAGAATCCATTATCATTAGTGATTGTAGGGTTGAATACATAAAGACCACCCTGCTTACGTCCGAAGTTCCACCACTTTGAAGAACTTAAGTGTTCATTTAAGCTTCGAGCATTGAACTGTGTAAGTACACCAACTCTAGTAATTTTAGAATTTGTCATATTACTTAAGGCAAAGTCAATACTTCTGTAGCTTCCTGCAACTGGCATAGCTGCAATTGCTCTCTTCTGAGAGAGTTCTTTCATTCTGTAGCTGTTACCACCAGCTAAAATAATACCTATCGCTCTCATCTATCTTCACCTGCCTTATTTAATGTTCTACCGCTTGCAAGCTTTCCATCTGGGAAATCTGAAGCATCTGTTTTACCAAATACCATAGTGTTCTTTCCAATAGAAACACCTGCTGGAATTGTAGTGTGTTCACCAATACAAACAAGTCCGTTTGAATAGATGTGAGGATCTGTCTCGTTAGGTACTTCTTCTTCACCTGCACCTAATGTAACTCCTTCGCCAAGTTCTACACACTCAGCTACAATTGACTTATCAACAACACAGTTCTTCTTAATAACTGTATCATCCATAATAATTGAGTTAGATACTACTGCACCCTCTTCAATTGTTACATTACATCCAATTACTGAACTATATACCTTACCGTAGACGCTTGTACCTTCACCAATAATACTCTTCTCAACAACACTATCTGTAGCTAAGTACTGTGGTGGAAGAGTTGAATTTCTTGTATAAATCTTCCAATACTCTTCGTAAAGATTGAAGTCAGGAACTAAATCTATAAGCTCCATATTAGCTTCCCAATATGAATTAAGAGTTCCTACATCCTTCCAATATCCTGTAAATTCATAAGCAAAAGTTCTTCCCTTACCATCATTATGACAATATGGAATGATATGTTTACCGAAGTCAAGAGCTGGCTGATCCTTGTTAGCAATAAGTGCCTCTCTTAATATCTTCCAGTTGAAAATATAAATACCCATTGATGCCAAGTTAGAACGTGGATTCTCTGGCTTTTCTTCAAATTCTGTAATTCTTCTGTCCTCGTCAGTAATAAGAATACCGAATCTCTTAGCCTCTTCCATTGGTACAGGCATAGCTGCAATAGTTACATCTGCATTATTAGACTTATGGAAATCAAGCATTACCTCATAATCCATCTTATAGATATGGTCACCTGAAAGAATGAGAACATACTCAGGATTGTACATATCCATAAAGTCAATATTCTGAAGAATGGCATTAGCAGTACCTGTATACCACTCACTGTTAGTATTCTTCTCATATGGAGGAAGAATAGTAACACCACCTTCATTACGGTCAAGATCCCAAGGAATACCAATTCCAATATGGGCATTAAGTCTCAGCGGTCTGTACTGAGTAAGAACACCTACAGTATCAATACCTGAATTAATACAGTTACTTAGTGGGAAGTCAATAATACGGTATTTTCCACCAAATGACACTGCTGGCTTAGCAACCTTCGATGTTAAAACTCCCAGACGGCTACCCTGTCCACCGGCAAGCAACATCGCAATCATTTCTTTCTTATACACTTAGTTCACCTCTTGCTTATAAAAAATAAGTTTTTTTACGGATAGAGACACTATCCCTAACGTATGCTCATCATATCATATCTGTTAGTAAAAATAAACATATTTTTTGTGGTTTTTCCCATATTTTTTGTGGTTTTTTACAAATCAATGCATGTAAATATAAAACAAAAGGCACTTCCTTAATAGAAATGCCTTTTACTATTACAATAATTACAATTTTTGAACTTACAATTAAACTGCTGAACTGTTAAGATATGCTTCCTGTTCAGGTGTAAGCTTATCAATTTTCTTACCCATGAAATCAAGTTTCATTTCAGCAACACTTCTATCTACCTCTGCTGGAACATCAATAATCATTCCATCAATCTTACCCTGGTTTTCTACAAGGTAAAGTGCTGAAAGAGCCTGGATAGCAAATGACATATCCATAATCTCTGCTGGATGTCCATCGCCACATGCAAGGTTAACAAGTCTTCCCTCGCCAAGAACATTTATCCAATTACCATTTGGCAATTTATATCCCATAATGTTCTTACGCATTTCTTTTGCTTCAACTGCCATCTCACGAAGTCCTGCCATGTATACTTCGCAGTCAAAGTGACCAGCATTACAAAGAATAGCTCCATCCTTCATCACTTCAAAGTCATCTTCATCTATAACTTTCTCACAACCTGTAACTGTTACAAAGAAATCACCAATCTTTGCAGCTTCAATCATAGGCATTACTTCAAATCCATCCATAACTGCTTCGATTGCTTTAACAGGATCAATTTCTGTAACTATAACCTGTGCGCCAAGACCTTTAGCTCTCATTGCTACGCCCTTACCACACCATCCATATCCTGCAACAACAACCTTCTTACCGGCAACAATAAGATTTGTAGTACGGTTAATGCCATCCCATACAGACTGGCCTGTACCGTATCTATTGTCAAAGAAATGCTTACACATTGCATTATTAACAAGTACCATTGGGAATTTAAGTTCTTTATCTCTGTCCATAGCAATAAGACGTAAGATACCTGTTGTTGTCTCTTCACAACCACCAATTACATTAGGAATTAATTTCTTAAGATCCTCGTCTGTATGCATCATGTGAACAAGATCTCCACCATCATCAATGATGATATTAGGTCCGACACTAAGAACTGCCTTTATGTGTCTGTCATATTCTTCTGGAGTACAATCGTACCATGCATGTACTTCAAGTCCTGCATGAACAAGCGCTGCTGCAACATCATCCTGTGTTGACAATGGGTTAGAACCTGTAATATACATTTCAGCACCACCTGCTGCCAGTACCTTACAAAGAAATGCTGTTTTAGCTTCCAAATGAACAGAAAGCGCTACTTTCTTACCAGCAAAAGGCTTTGTTTTTGAGAATCTCTCTTCAAGTGTACGAAGAAGATCACAATTTCTCTTAACCCACTCAATCTTTCTTTCTCCAGATTCCCATAAATTTATATCTCTAATTTCGCTTGCCATTTTATCTCCTTTTTAAGCATTACTTACCCTGCTCTGCCATATATGAAGCAACTAATCTATTGATTCTATCTGCAGGATTTAATAAATCGCTTATTGATTCGTCATGATTAAGTGTATCTATAATATATGCAATATATTTACTCATATCACAATTTACATAGTACTCTCTTGATAAAAGTTCAGGTGTCTGATAAATGAGGTTCGTTGTAAGAACCTTATCAAAAAGTCCCTCTGCATATGCCTCATCAAATAACTTCATACCACCTGTAAATAATCCAAATGTCGAAGCAATGAATATTCTTCCAGCATTGCGCTTCTTAAGCTGCTTTGCAACATCAAGAACACTTTCTCCCGATGAAATCATATCATCAATAACAATTACATCTTTTCCTTCAACGGATGAACCAAGGAACTCGTGTGATACGATAGGGTTTCTTCCATTAACAACCTGTGTATAATCACGTCTCTTATAAAACATACCCATATCAAGTCCTAAGACATTAGCGATGTAAATTGCTCTTTCCATTCCACCTTCGTCAGGTGATACAACCATCATATGGTCACTATCTATTGTTAAATCCTTAACGCTTCTTAAAAGACCCTTTATAAACTGATATGCAGGTCTTATTGTTTCAAATCCATGAAGAGGTATAGCATTTTGTACTCGTCCATCATGAGCATCGAAAGTAATAATATTATCCACACCCATTCTAACAAGTTCCTGAAGTGCAATTGCACAGTCAAGGGATTCTCTTGTGCTTCTCTTGTGCTGTCTAGATTCATAAAGGAATGGCATTATTACAGTAATTCTTCTAGCCTTTCCTCCAACAGCTGCTATTATTCTCTTTAAGTCCTGGTAATGATCATCTGGTGACATGTGGTTTTCCATACCACACAATTTGTATGTAAGTGAATAGTTTGAAACATCCACTAATAAATATAGATCTGTTCCACGTACAGATTCGTTAATTGTTCCCTTAGCTTCTCCTGTACCAAAACGAGAGATTTTAGCGTCAAGTATATATGACTCTCTCTGATATCCCTGGAATGCTAATGAATCTTTGTGTTCGCTTTCTCTTTCGCCTCTCCAGCCGACTAAATAATCGTCAACCTTCTTTCCAAGTTCCATGCATCCACTTAATGGAATCATTCTTAATGCTCCAACTGGAATGCTGTCAAGATTACGCTTATCATTTACGCTCATGAAAAACCTCACCTTCCCTGACTAGAAATTTTGTTTTTAAAACGTATATCACTTATGTCAGGCTTGATCATTGTATATTTTCCTACAAGCCTAGACAAAACTCTCTCTGAATATCTTTCAGTTATATCGCTTAACATGAGATTTGTAGAAATAATTGTAGATTTATCTCTGATAATTCTCTCATTAATGATATTAAAAAGCTGAGCTTCTACAAATTTTGTAGAACTTTCCGTCCCAAGATCGTCAACAATCAGTAAGTCACACATATAGATGTCGTCCTTCATACCCTGACTGTCTTCGGAATAATCATAAGAAAAAGCAACCCTTGAGAGTGTATCAAACAACTGTACTGATGTAAAGTAAATTACAGAGTGTCCACTATCTAAAAGCGCCTTTGCAATGCAGTTCGATAAAAATGTCTTTCCGACTCCCGGCTTGCCCATGAATAGTATATTTTCTTTGCTATTATCAAAGTCAGTCACATAAGCCTTACATCTGTCGACAATTGGCTTCATAATCTCGTACTCTGAGTCCGTATATTCATCCATACTAAGAGTATCAAAGTTTTCTTTTTCAAGAATTGATCCAACATTTGATTTTGAATAAAGGATCTGTAATATTTTTTGGCTAAGGCAATGGCACTTCTTACCATCTATATATCCTGTATCCTTACAGTCCTTACATATATATTCAGGTTCCAGGAAATCTTTAGCAAATCCATTTGCCACAAGAAGCTCTTCTTTTTTCTTTGAAAGAATTTCAATTTCCTCATGCATTTTCGCTAAGGCCTCTGTGTCACCTGCAATACTCTTAAGTCCTGCCTGAAATGCAATTTCCCTTATTTCTTCTTCAACGTCACTATACTCAGGTATCATTTCATATACCTGAGCAAGTTTAGCATCAAGCTTTGCCGCCTGATTCAATCTTCTTTTATCGTATTCACGCATTATAGCGTCAAACTGAGAATTACTAAGTCCCATTAATTACTTAAAAGTTCCTTTTCAAGCTGTGCAAAATCATAGTCTCTTCCGACAAATCCGCCTGCTTTTGTCTTTCCAGCTGAATTTGAAGCATTTGCACCATTATTGTCTGAATTCTTTTTATTTAATAATGCTTCAACATCCTTAATGTTCTTGGCTCCCTTTTTGAACCAATCAGTAAGAACTGCATCTGCATATTCAAAGCTGACACTATGTGTCTTATCTACAGTGATTTCGCAGGCCTTTTTGATAACTTTCATGTCAAATCCGAAATCATTCATCCATTTTTTTACAAATCCTGATTCCTTAACTGATGGTTTCCTGCTGCCTGCTTTAATTGAAAATGCAGAAAATACTTCATACACTTCCTTCGGAACACTGCTATTTAGAGCCTTTGCTTCCTCAACAGAAGTCACTCCATTCTCACACCATGTGATAGCAACCTTTTCCATGTATCTAAATGATTTTTTACCATTTTCAACACACTGCTCTACAAGATAATCAATCAAATCAATAGAAAAAGATAAGTCTTTATTTAAAAACATGATACTTTTAATATCAGCAGGCGTGAGTGGCTTTCCAGTATATGCCTGTACTACAAAAAGAAGTTCTGCTATATCATCCCTTGCACTGAATTCTGCCACCTGTGCCGCAGAATATTCAGGCTTCTTGAATTCTTTCTTCTCTTCCTTAACCTGTGATACTGGTGCTTCCATCAACCTAAAATTTTCCACCTGTAAATTATCTCTAAAAGACTCTGATCTTTTCTTCTTAAGAGGTAGTAATCTTAATCCAACAATACTACCATTATCCATCTTAAGACCCATAAGTCCCTGCTTTTCCATATAAAAAAGCGCACGTTCAACGTCTGTTACAGAATAATTGAAAGTATCTGCTATTGTAATAACAGACACAGGTGCCCCTTTTGATAAGTTTCTTAAAAGGTACAAATAAATCTTAATCTGTGATTCATTGTTTGATGACATGTATTCATCTATATATATATTGGACAAAGATGTAGTGTCCAAACTGAAATCTGAAATTAATGTTAACTCGCTCATTTTTACTTCTCCATGTCCTGTACGAACAAGTCCACATTATAGCAGATGAGCACAGTTTTTCAATAGGTAAAAATGCCGAAAAACCGCGTAAATACGGGCTTTTGCGATAATGTGGATAATGTGGATGAATAATTTAAGAAACACTTTCTGTAAACTACTGCATACCGCATTTATGCGAGATACATATTATTCAGTTTCATCTTATGTAAATTTGGAGAATATCCACCATGTTGAAAATTTGACAATTTATTTTTGTGGATATGTGGATAACCTACTTCGATAGTATGTTATCGCCTATAATATCAACGTTTCCGGCTCCCATAGTTATCAACATTTCTCCTGGCTTACAATTTGCCAAAATAAATTTTTCAATTTCTTCAAATTTTTCAAAATAATGCGCGTCTGCACCCTTATTTTTCATTGCTGTCTCTAAATCTTTTGAAGAAATTCCTATTGTATTTTTCTCTCGTGCCGCATAAATATCTGCTAGCACAATTGTATCTGCAATCATAAGTGCATCAACAAAATCATCGAAAAATGCTTTAGTACGTGTATATGTATGTGGCTGGAATACAACTGTTACTTTGTCTGCCTTGTAATTCTTAGCCGCATTTAATGTAGCTCTGATTTCTGTTGGATGATGAGCATAGTCATCTACAACTGTAAATCCGTTTACTTCTCCCTTTATCTGGAAACGTCTATCTGCTCCATGAAATGTTTTGAATCCCTCTAACATGCTATCTCTGTCAACATCAATAAAATCAGCTACTGCTACTGATGCAAGAGCATTTGTAACATTATGAGCTCCAGGTACACTTAATTCGATTCTTTCCTGTGCATCCTCTATTCCTAGGTTTCCGCTTCTGACAACATTAAATCTTGCATAACCTTTATCGCTGTATACAACATCCTTTGCTGTATAATCTGCATCTGGGTTAGTTCCAAATGTAACCACTTTGCATTTTACGTTTTTGCATATTTCTTCGTAATTATCTATATCTGCACTAATTACTAAAAGTCCGTCCTCAGGAAGAAGCTCTGCAAATCTTCTGAACGAATTTCTAATATCGTTTATATCCTTAAAGAAGTCCATATGATCTTCTTCCACATTAAGAATTATAGAAATCTTAGGGAAGAAGCTTAAGAAACTATTAGTATATTCACAAGCCTCTGTAACAAATACTTCTGATTTTCCTATTCTTAAGTTACCACCAATACAATCAAGCATTCCTCCAACTGTAACGGTAGGGTCCAAAGCGGCCTCCATAAGAATTGTCGTAATCATAGAAGTTGTTGTTGTTTTACCATGAGTACCTGAAATTGCAATTGGCACCTCGTAATTTTTCATAATTTGACCAAGCATATCAGCTCGTGGAATACACTCAATTCCACGTCTTTTTGCTTCCATGAGTTCTTCATTATCTGCAGAAATTGCGGCTGTATATACTAAAAGCTCTATATCGTCGGTAATGTTCTCTGCAACCTGACCGTATTTTATAGTTATTCCTTTTTTTTCAAGCGCCTCTGTTATCTTACTAGGTGCTCTGTCAGAACCAGAAACCTTAAATCCTCTGTCCGCAAGTATTTCTGCAAGACCACTCATGCTGATTCCACCAATTCCCATAAAATGAACATTTATAGGTTTTGAAAAATCCAATTTAAACATATATATCACTCACTTCCTTGTATGTTTTACTCATAATTGCAAAATAACCAATATAATTACGTGCTATTTACATACTATTTTATATATTTTTAAAACCAATTATTTTTTAAATACCCTGCTTTCGAACATGGACCTTCTAATATTTCATATTCCTTATCAGGTGTTTTGATGTTCAGTCCATCAGCTCCAGCCTTCAATAATCCCTCTGCCAGCCTAATCACTGAATACGCTGCATTTTTAGGATTCCATTTATCATGCATCTTTAAATAAGCTACTTTTCCATACTCATCTATAAGCTCTTTATCATCAAGAAGCTTTCTAAGTTTTTCCGTAAGTGAAGTTACATCGCCACTTTTGTATACAAGACCACATTTTTCATTTTCAACAAGCCATGGTGTAGCACCACAAATATGAGAAGCTACAACTGCGCATCCAGCATTTAAGCCTTCGTATATAACAGAACCCCAGCCCTCAAGCTTATTTGATGTCATAACATATATCTGGTACTCTGCCATTCTATCCCTTGCGCCATCTGGGGAAAGAAAATCTTCAAAAGTAACTCTGTCAACTAGATCAAAATCCTTAACCATCTGCTCACAGACCTCTCTCATTTCTCCCTCACCCACCATATGAAGCTTGAAATCATATCCAAGATCTTTTAACTGTCTTGCCGCCATTACCATTAAGTCAGGCTTTTTTAGCTTTAGCATTCTTCCAAGCCATAGAATAGTTGGTACCTCTTTAGTACTATCCCCATCAGAAACAGTAGCCAGTTCGTGCTTTTTTTCTATAAGCTTATCAATATCATATTCCTTATGTACCGGAAAATAACCAAATTTATAGCATTTATCCGGATATGAATTAAACATTTTCTTGAAATCTAGAGCTGTGAACGCACTGGCTCCTAGAACATATATATTCTTATCACGATTCTTAAGATGCATCCTGATATACTTTTTAGTAAGCCTTGGAATAAAAAACTTGATAAAGCCTTCCTTAAGCGGACGTTCTGAATATCTAAAAGTAAGCTTGTTCTCACTAAGTCTTGCCTCGCAGTATTCCTCAGGAGCTGTACCCATAATAACGAGATCAGAACTTATAGCTAATATTTCGGCAGCCTTTGCCACTTCTTCACCCTCATAAGTCCTTAAAACATAGGACGGTGTATCTTCTCCCCATCCCATCTTCGACCTAAAGCCTTCCATAGGCATTGTTTCTACAAATTTAAAGCCATCACCTAAAAGCGCGTAGAACTCGTCGCACAATGCTTTCTGATGATGATTGAAATAATTTGAATAAAATGTCAGTGTTTTTATAGTATCCATATGTTTCCTATCGTATTTTCTATTTTTCTCTTTTTATTTTAGAAAGAAAAACTTTAGATATTTCTAGAAAATCTTTAAAATAAATAACCACTAGCGTAACAAATAATACTAATGAATAAACCACATAGCCTCTTGGCTCACTAATCGTAATAACCGACTGTATAATAAGCACTATGTACGAAATAAAGTTTCTAATGAAACTTACCTTGAGCTTTACATGAGAACGCACAAAGAACAGTGCCATCATACACATCGTGAAATATGAAATCCCTGTTGCAACCGCCGCGCCCATTGCCTGATATGTAGGAATAAATAATAGATTCAAAATAACATTTACAAGAGCGCCTATTCCTGTTGCCTTGCCCATTGATTTTGAATCTTTATGAGCTAAGCATATAGATCCTAAAAATCCTGTTAATGCTCCAAATATTACAGATATCAAAAGAGGAGGAACAAATTTCCATGCCTCAAAAAACTCTTTTCTAAATAAAAATCCAGCCAAGAGCTTAACTATAAGCACTAAAAATCCGCACCCCAATACCATAAAACTATTGTAGACTTTATACATATTGGAGAAAAACTCTTCGGAGTCCTCATCCTTGTGAGCTTTTGTTGCAGACATCTGCCAGCTTTGGGCAAATATTCTCTGAAATACCATCAATATAGCAGGAATCTTATACGCAACCCCATATACACCGTTTACTGCTGCTCCACATAAATACAATACAAAGTATCTGTCTACAGCATTATTGACCCAGCTTGCAGTTGAATACATTATCATAGGCTTTGAGTATTCTAGCATCCTGTCTTCTAGGCTGCCAGATACACCTGATTCCGATATTTCTCCCTCTATATTTACCCCTTTTACAATTTCCTCAACACGTTTTTTACCAATAGCTATCATCAAAACTGAGGCAATTGCATAAGCAAGAATCTGTGAGTATATATATCCATTAAGCCCTATCTTTATTCCTAGTAAAAATAAGAGATTAAAAGCAATTGTCGCCGCAGTACATGCGATACTTCCTAGCACCACTGTTTCTACAAGCTCTGAACCCTGGAAATAGAGAACTAGAAATTCATACAATGCATTTGCAGCAAATAAAAATACAAATAAAAGAAGGTACCACTTTATTTCTTCCGCCTTTGATGGATCAATTACAGGTATAAATGAAATCGAACCTCTTAAAGCAAAACATACGAAAGCTACAACCAAACTGGCACGCACAACATATTTAATACCTACATTAAATATTCCAACACGATTCTTTACTTCCTCTACTCCAAATCTAAGAGCAGCTTCACCAATATTAAGAGTAATCATTGGAACTAAGAGTAAAAGCGTAACCTGTATAATGTCTGCCACTCCATACTCATACGTTGTGAGTACATTTGTATAGAATGGTACCAAAAGAAAAACAAGTATCTTCGAAACGAAATTACTTATTGAAAAAAGTGCTATATTTTTAGTCAGATACTTTAATTTGCCCAAGTTTTTCTATAAGCTCCTCTGTTCTCGCTTCCCATGACATAGTGTTAAAATCTATGTCCCGTAGTAGTTTTTCCCTATTAGGATTTTCCATTATATATTGAATTTTCTCTGCAATCTCATCCGCATCAGAGTAATTATCGATAATATCATGTGAATCAGCAGAAGAAAATAAATCAAGTACACCACAAACTTTTGAACATAAAACACTCATACCCGCACATAATGCCTCTACAGGTGCTAGCCCAAATGTCTCAAAACAACTATTCTGAATAAATATTCCACACTCTCTAAATAACTCTTCTTTTTTTTCAGGGCTTACTAATCCAAGATTTTTTACGAAAGGATATTTTCCTATTGCTTCTG
>JAUNIR010000171.1 GCA_030523345.1 Lachnospiraceae bacterium | reverse complement strand
ATTTTCGATGGATTAAAAAACACTAGCATTGCTTCGCTTCCAGGAATGAAAGAAAGAACCCTTATTATAGATAGCTGTTCAAAAACTTTTGCAATGCCTGGTTTCAGAGTTGGCTTCGCAACAGGTCCAGAAAAATGGATTAAACTAATGATTAAATTGGTTGAAGGCATATATTCCGCAGTTCCTGATGCTACACAGCGTGCCGCAGTTTCAGCATTTAAATATGGCATGGCCTACTGCGAGGAAATGAGAATCGAATATCAGCGAAGACGTGACTATATATACGAGCACCTAAAAAATGTAAAAGGATTAAGTTGTATAAAGCCATCCGGCGCATTTTACTTCTACGTAAATATTAAAGATACTGGTTTATCAGCTGAAGAGTTTTCATCTAGACTATTTGATGAGAAACATGTAGCTGTGGTTCCTGGAACAAATTTTGGTGCATCACTTGGAAGTTCTTATATTCGTATTTCTTACGCTACAAGTATGGACAATATAGAAAAAGGTATTTCGAGAATAATAGATTTCTGTTCGCATCTTTAAGATGCAGTAAGGATTAGCTACTATGATTAAAGGCGATACTCTATACAAATCATATATAGATATTTTGCGAAGAGAACTTATACCAGCAATGGGATGTACAGAACCGATTGCTGTGGCTTATTGTGCCTCTCTTGCAAAAAAAGAACTCGGATGTATCCCCGACAAGGTACTAGTTGAGGTTAGTGGGAATATTGTAAAAAATGTAAAAAGCGTAATTGTACCAAATACTAATGGTATGAAAGGAATTGATGTAGCTGCCGCTATAGGAATTCTAGCTGGAAATCCTAATGCAGAACTGGAGGTTATTTCATCAGTAACAGATCAAGAAAAAGAACTTCTTGTGAATTATTTAAAAAATACAGAATTTTCTATTCATTCAATCGACTCTGAAGAATTGTTGGACATCATTGTCACAGTATATAATGGCGCTAATTATGCAAAAGCTCGTATTAATGGGGATCATACGCATGTATCTCTAATTTCTTATAATGACCAGATAATATATGAAGACCAAACCAGTGTGACTGAAGATTCTAATATTCCACATATATACGATGATTTGAATATTAAAGATATATTTGAGTTTGCAAATATCGTTGAATTAAATGATATTTCAGAAACAATAGAACGACAAATAAAATATAATTCTGCAATTTCAAAAGAAGGTCTAAAAAACCAATATGGTGCTAATATAGGAAAAGTACTTTTATCATCATATACTAATAGTATTAAGCAGAGAGCCAAAGCGGCCGCGGCTGCTGGTTCCGATGCCAGAATGAGTGGATGCGAACTACCTGTAGTTGTAAATTCAGGAAGTGGAAATCAGGGTTTAACCGTTTCTCTTCCACTTATACAATATGCGGATGAATATCATATATCAGAAGACAAACTATATCGTGGTCTCGTACTGAGTAATCTAATTGCCGTTCATGAAAAACATGGCATCGGCTGTCTTTCGGCTTATTGTGGTGCTGTAAGTGCTGGTGCGGCTGCTGGATGTGGAATTGCGTACCTACTTGGTGGAGATTTGGAAGCCATTTCTCATACCCTTGTGAATGCATTAGCCATTACGTCAGGAATAATATGTGATGGTGCAAAGCCTTCCTGCGCTGCCAAAATATCTGCTTCAATAGATGCTGGTATTCTTGGATATGAAATGTATAAAAATGGTCAGCAATTCAAAAGTGGCGATGGCATTGTGGAAAAAGGGGTTGAAAATACCCTTCAAAATGTTTCCAGAATTGGATTTTATGGTATGCGCGAGACTGACAAAGAAATAATAAAGATAATGACAAATCAGTAATGATATATATATAGAGAAATGGAGAATATTATGGAAATAATAACATCAAAAAGATTATCTAATTTTCAAACAGGTATATTTGCTGCTCTGAATGAAAAAAAAGAAGAATACATGAAAACAGGAAAAAAAATGTATAACCTTTTTGTAGGCACCCCCGACTTTCCTGTTTCGGAACACATTAAAGAATCCTTGATTATGTCAGCGAAAGACCCTGATAATTTTCATTATTCACTAAAAGATATCCCTGAACTGACAAAAGCTGTGAAGGATTACTATTTGCGCCGTTATGGTGTTGAAATTTCTGAGGACGAGATTACCTCTGTCAATGGTTCACAAGAAGGCATTGCACATATAGGTATGGCTATTGCTGATCCAGGTGATTATGTTTTACTTCCAAATCCTGGATATCCTGTTTTTGAAGTAAGTGCTCTATTAGCAGATGCAACTCCATATTATTACGAACTTAGAGAGGAAAATGATTATCTTCCAAAACTTGATGAGATACCTGAAGATATTTTAAAAAAGACAAAATACATTATTGTTTCCTTCCCATATAATCCTGTTTGCGCTATTGCATCTTCTACATTTTATGAAGATGTAATAGCTTTTGCAAAAAAACACAATATAATTGTGATTCATGATAATGCATATTCAGATATCATCTATGATGGTGTTTACGGTGGTTCATTCTTAAGCTATCCTGGTGCAAAGGAGGTTGGCGTAGAATTTTTCTCACTTAGTAAATCATTCAATTTGACTGGTGCAAGAATATCATTTGTAGTCGGTAATAAAACAATCGTTGATGCCATAAAATTATTAAGAAGCCAATATGACTTTGGTATGTTCATACCAATCCAGCACGCTGCAATTGCCGCGTTAACAGGCCCTCTTGACGACGTTAAGGACCAGTGCATAAAATATGAAAAGAGAAGAGATGCTCTCTGCGGTGGACTCAGATCTATCGGTTGGGATGTATCAGATAGCAAGGGAACCATGTTTGCATGGGCAAGAATTCCAGAAAAATTTGGTTCATCAAAAGAGTTCTGTATGGAATTATTGGAAAAAACGGGTGTTCTATGCACTCCTGGTTCTGCCTTTGGTACAATGGGTGAGGGATACGTTAGATTTGCACTTGTACTTCCTGTAGAAG
>JAUNIR010000044.1 GCA_030523345.1 Lachnospiraceae bacterium | reverse complement strand
GGAAGCATTTCAAGCTTCTTACACATCATGGAATTTCCATCAAACTCAGGCTTTCTAAAAAATTCTGGCATTTCATTCACATCAGTTGTGACCATATGATTAGGAAGAATATCTTCCGTGTACTTAAACCAAAACTCTGACATTTTTGTAAGGACTGTGCCCTTTTTCTTAATTATATTATGAAGAATAACGTCGAAACAGCTTATACGGTCTGTTGCAACCATTATAAGGTTGTCTCCTGCGTCATAAATCTCTCTTACTTTTCCCTCTTTAATAGGCTTCATTTTTATGCCTCCACGCTTTTTATTTGCGGATAATCCTGTATTTATGTCATAAAAAAATACAGAAATGTGCAGGTAACCGCATTTTTACCCACACTATGCTATTTTACAATATTTTACGTTAAATTCATAGCCAAAAACAAATTATTACGAAATTTTACGAAAAAATTTGTTCGCAATAATAAAGACTCCCCTATTCCAAGAAAAGGTCCCCAAAAATACTAAACCATTAGTTTAATTATTAATCATTCGTTTTAGCTATTCATATTGGATTTCTTACCAAGAATAACTGGTTCTGAAACGTACTTATTATATAAAGTTACAAGAGGGCCTATTCCAAAAGCACACACAAGTGTACCAAGTCCCAAAAGCCCTCCTGTTAGAAAGCATACGAGAGTACTAAGCGCATCCGTAAAAATCCTAGCCCAGAAATATGGAAGCCACTTAATACGATCCGACATAATTATAGAAACACTGTCATACGGAGATACTCCCGCATCAGACGTCTGATAGAACGACACCCCAAAGCATGTCACTAACACTCCTATTATCATTACTGGGAGCTGCTGTAAAAAAGTAATCGGAGCATTAAATGTTCCATACAAAAGTTCAACAAAGAAGTTAACTATATATCCTAGAAAAAACATATTAACTATTGTTCCAACTCCAATATATTTTCTCCCAAGCGTCAGTTCAAATATTACAAATACCGCAAAATTAAATGCAATCTGGAATGTTGGAAAGTAAAATTCAAAGAAATCTGAAACGCCAAATATCATGGCAGTATATGGGTCATTTCCCATGCCTGCAAATTTGAATATGCTTATTCCAAGTCCTAATATAATATTGCCTATTATCATAGCAATAAATCGCCTAATCCCTATGTTTTTAAAGTATGTTTTTAACTTTTCCATTTTTAGCTTCGTTTTATGTAAACCTATTTACTATCCCTGTCAAGATAATCCCTTATATATTCCCGTATATTTTTAAGCCGTATCGCCGTCTCTTCATTTTCTGATTCAAAATTTAATAGCTTAAATAAATACCCCTGTTCTTTTAGGATTTCTCTGCTTATATCGAATTCGAGTTCAAAACAAAGGGATACATGTCCAACAAGAGCATCAATCTTAGAACGCTTTATGCTATGATTGATAGCACTCTCTTCAAAAAATGCCTCATATACCTCATCTGTAATACTGTCTCGCATAAGTATCTCTCGGGTCGTATTATATATTTCCTCCATCGGCGTGTCATAGTTAACCCTTATGATATCTACCTTATCTGCGTCTCTTATTATTTTGCAAAAAAGAAGCTCCCTATCGCCCAAATTATCCGGCAATCTATACTTATTATGATACTGTATTGCCTTTTTAATTATGTCAAAATTCTCCTCATCTCCGATGTCAACAAAACGCTCAATAAGACCGTCTTCGAATAACAACTTTACTGCGAAATCAGCATGATCAACAGATTCCTTATCAATAAAAGTGTTATAAATTCTGACCTGTTCAAACCTGGCTATATCATGAAGCATTCCTATCGTCCATGCAAGCATTGTGTCCGCATCATTACTTCCTATTGCCTGTGCTATTTTTTCACAAAGTTCTGCAACTCTGTATGTATGAGATATCTTCAATGCAATTTTAGGATCACTCGCATCATATTCACTTACGTAATCTGCAAAAGCAGTTCTTATTTTGTTCTTTTCCATACCTGTACTACACATCTTTCAATTTGTTTAAGTAAATTTTTAGCAAATATAAACAAATTCCAAAAGTCAACGCAAAGGCTACCGGCTGCGCTTCCTGAACTCCTGCAAGGCCTCTTATCTTCGATAAAATAACAAGCATTGGTATAAATACAAGTCCGCTTCGTAGCGACGAACCAAATGTTGCCAACGCCTTCTGCCCACTACTCTGAAATCCCATTTCTATCATCATTGTAAGTGGAATTCCCATTCCACCAATCCCCATAAGTCTTAATGCCCTTGTTCCAATCTCGATTACCTCTACGTCATCTCGAAGCATTCCAACTAATGATGGAGCCATGATAAACATAGGTATTGAGAACAAAAGAAGCGCTATTTCCGCTCCTATTAAAGCTTTAAAGAACGCCTCTCTAACACGGTTCTTCTTGCCTGCCCCAAAATTATAACCGCTTATAGGCTGGAATCCTTGGCCAATTCCAATTGCTACCGCCATAGGGAAGAAACTTAGTCTACTTACAATACTCATAGCTGCCACTGCGCTATCACCGTATACTCCAGCATATCTGTTAAGCATCATAGTTGCCACACTATTTAACCCCTGTCTCATTAGACTTGGGAATCCTGTAGCAACAATTTCAAAATAAGTCTTTATACTTCGCGAAATATTTGAAAATGCCATCTTTATTACGGTTTTTTCTCTCAAATACATACTTATAAGAATTGCAAAACTAATTGTTTGTCCAATAGCAGTTGCTATTCCTGCTCCTGCTATTCCAAGCTTAAATACACATATTAAAAGAGCATCAAATCCTACGTTAAGAACTGCTCCCGTTACCATAGCAACAGTTCCAAGCTTTGCCTTGCCTTCGTATCTTAATAAGTTATTAAGTGTAAAACTGGATGTAAAAAACGGAGCCGACAGGAGAATGTATGTAATATATGTTCTAGCATAAGGAGCTATAGTTTCTGTAGATCCCAAAGTTTTTAGTAATGGTCTCATAAATATAAAGCTCACAATTGCAATAATTAAACCAAGAGAAAAAGACATAAAAAAACCAGTAGATGCGGTCTCATTTGCATCTTCTTGTTCTTTCTTCCCAAGCTGTCTGCTCATAATACTTCCTGCACCCTGTCCACACATAAATGCTATAGCCTGAAGTATTGTCATATAGCCATTGACCACTCCAGTCGCAGCACTCTGAGATGTTCCAAGTGTGCCTACAAACGCTGTATCTACGATATTATATAGCGTTGTAACAAGCATTGAACAAATAGTAGGTATCGAAAGAGAAACCAGTAGCTTTTCTACTGGTTCCTCAGTCATCTTTTTAAATTGATTACTCTCATTATTGTTCATTTTATCTATTTAAAGTCCTTATATATTCCTTTATCAATAGCTGTAAAAATTCTATTCTTTACAGATGGAGTATCTTTATTAATCTGGTTCATTAATTCTGATACATACTCTCTTTTTGTACTCCCATCCACAGGACAGTTATTTTTTACAACCGGCAAATTCATTTTATTAGTAAATCCAACTATATCCGCTTCACTAATATGAATCAGTGGCCTGATTACGGTAATATCAGCACCTTCAAGAAACGTTTTTGGTTCTAATGTCTGTATTCTTCCTTCATAAAAAAGTGACATCATAAACGTGTTTACAACATCATCTTTATGATGAGCGTATGCAATCTTGTTAACACCCATTTCATTAAGTTTACTGTACAGCGCTCCCTTTCGTAACTTTGCACACAACGAACATGGATTTTTCTCTTCCCTTTTATCAAAAACTATATCTTTTATTTCTGTCTTGATAATCGTGTAAGTGACCTCCAGTTCATCACAAAGCTTCTCTACTTTCGAAAAGTCCATATCAAACCCAACATCTACTGTCACTGCATCTAGTTCAAACTTCTCAGGGTAGAACTGCCTTAATCCTGCAAGGGCATAGAGAAGTGTCAAAGAATCCTTGCCTCCTGAAATTCCTACGGCAACTTTGTCACCTTTCTCTATCATTTTATATTCATCTAAAGTCTGCCTTGTGAGGCTATATAGCCTTTTAAGTTCCATATTTAAATTACTGTCTTGTTAAATATTTTTTGTATGTCAGATCTATTGCAAATGCGCCAAGAGGTGCAGTTAACATTATTGCAATAACAGAAACCGTAAGAACAATATTACCACATGCAAGTCCCATAGCAAGAGGTAATCCTCCAATAGCAGCCTGTACAGTTGCCTTTGGTGTATATGCAAGCATGCAGAATAACCTTTCCTTAGCCTCAAGCCTTGTACCAATAAGGCATATAAATACTCCTGCCATTCTGAATATAAGAACTAAAAGTACAAGAATAATTGCGCTTACTCCAGCTGTTTTCAAGCTTCCAATTTCTACGGAAGCTCCAACTAATACAAATAAAAATATTTCTGCTGCCACCCAAAGCTTGTCGTATTTTGAAGAAAGTCTTACTGCAAGCTCCTGTTTTTGTCTCTTAATCATAGTACCAAGAGCCATTACAGCAATAAGTGAGGCAAATGGAATTATGTGTCCCCATTTATCCTCAAAGAAAGTTAGTACAAATGATATTCCAAGAATAATCATTACTTTAACACTATCTCGTAAATGGAATCTATTAAAATAAATAACCAAAAGATATCCCGCCAACACTCCACCAAGTATTCCAAGAACTATAGATACCGGAATATTAATAAAGCTTCTAATGCTTGCGTCTCCGCCCTGAGCTAGTGACGTGAATGTTGTAAATAATACAATTACAAAAACATCATCAACAGAGGCCCCAGCTAAAATCATCTGAGGAATTCCTTTGTGTGTTCCATAACCTTCATCTATAAGCTTTATCATTCTTGGAACAATTACTGCTGGTGAAACTGCACCTATTACTGCTCCTAAAACAGCCGCATCTAGAATTGAAATGGAAAGTAGCCTTGGAGCAAGTATTACCATTCCCAATACTTCAAATGTAGCTGGTAAAAAGCACATGAGAAGTGCCGGTCTTCCCACCTTCTTTAAATCATTAAAATCAAGTTTCAGCCCTGCTCTTATTAGAATGATTATTAACGCAATTTTTCTTATTTCTGTCGAAATACTAAGAATACTTGTATCGATGCAATTTAATACATGCGGTCCAATAATTATTCCTGCAAGTATCATTCCAAAAAGACTTGGAAATTTTATCTTCTTACACAAAAAACCTAATAATAATCCTGAAAAGAGAATATAGGCAATACTAATAAGCATATACCGCTCCTTATCTATTCGTCAGCCTATTTTGCAAACGGACCTGCAACTGGATTATCGGCTCTGCTGTTTCCATTAATATCGATATCCAAAATAATGTCGCTTCCATCTGGATTTTCGTAACGCTCTTCTGGCTCAAATGCAATACCTAAATCATCAGAAGAAATAATATTACACTTTGGAAGATATTTATAGAGCTCAGATTCAACCATATAAACTCCATCTTTTTCCACAAGCTTTAATGTTACTTCATGTTCTGTATCAACAGTATAATCTTCCTCTATATCACAAGGCTTTGCTCCATTGAAGTATACGTTTCCACCTGTCCATACTGGAAGTGGCATATAGTATTTATCTCTTGTGTCTGTAGAGCCTTCTCCGCAGTATCCTTTAAAATGACTCTTCCATTCTTCCTCTGTCATATATCCGTTGTAGCTTAATGTTCCAACTATTAAATTGCCATCATCCCATTCGCCATCTTTATCCTCAGCACATATATCTATCATACCCTGACGAACCTTCTGCTGAACAAAAACATTATTGTAGAATTTAACATCTCCATGGAGTACTGACATAAATCCAACAATCTCTGTTCTATGAGGCAAATGGATTGGTGTATATCTTGTAGAATCATATTGTGTAGTACCATTCTTAACGCCTCTGCCTACAGCTGTTATAGCACCACCAAACAAATTGTGAACAAAAGCCACCCCCTGTGTTGGAAGCTTAACACTACGTTCCGAAAGCATAATGTTGTTATCAACGAGAGTTGGACCATGTGCGATTTCTATCCATAAATCTTCTCCTAATCCTAACCCATCCTTACTTTCCTTTGTTAAAAGGTGGTCTCTTGATAAACAGTTATCATGGAAAAGATTAGACGATACTCTTGTTCCCTGTGTCTGCCAGTCTAGCCATATTCCTCTTGTACAATCGTGGAAATGATTGTTGCGTATTACGACATCAATTGCCGCATGGAATTTGATTCCTCCAATCTCCGCTCCTGCAAGATTTCTCTTATTATTAATGTGATGTATATGATTATTTTCAATAATTGAAAATACACAACCCAGGTTTCCAACAATACCCGTCTGACCACAATCATGAATATCACAGTTTCTAACTATGTGTGAGCCTATTGTTTCCTTGCTCCAACCTTCAAGCTGAGCTATAAGTGCGCAATCTCTCTGAGTCTGTGCACCATCTTTATATTTATAGTGGGACCACTTGTTATCGTTACCCGGCTGCTTATGCTTACCAAGTGAAATACCTGAGCATTTTGAGTGTGAAATCTCACAGTTCTCAATTACCCATCCCTTTGACCAGTGAGGTCCAATCATTCCATCCTGTAATGCTGTTGGAGGTGCCCACTGAGTAGCCGCCTTTGTAACCTTAAATCCATCTAAAGTAATATAGTTAATGTGTTCTGCCTGTGGGTAGAAGCAATGAGGTCTTACTGTAATCTCAACGTTTTCCTCATTAGGATTCTTTCCCTGGAAATTAGCATATATTAATGTTGCATCTTCCTCTTCCGACTGACATGTATACCATGTGTGTTTTGTGAAATCTCTATCCCAGGCAATCTCATTAAATTTTGGACCAAGCACTTCTTCAAGAGTTTCCACTTCATATAAAGACTTGTCATTTATAAAAACTTCACCTGTATGACATGTAATATTTGCATTAAGCCAGTCTCCAAATACAAGTGTTGTGTATGGATTATAGGTTCCAAAAACATTGTTTGGTATTTTTACAACCCATGTATCATCTTTATAATTATCCCAGTTACTAATAGAACAAGCCCCTGTAATAACTGCACCAAGTGGTTTTTCTGATTTATATACAATAGGAGCTTTTTCAGTTCCTGCAGTTACAGGACTAACCTCCTCATAATACACTCCTTCAGCAACAATTATCTCATCTCCTGGCATCGCCTTATCAGCAGCCTGTTGAATTCGCTTAAATGGTTTATCCTTGCTTCCATCTCCTGATACCGCCGCATTGCAGTTTACATAATAATTCATTTTTAGCCCTCCAAACAGCCAATCCGCATCCTTTGTAAGTTTACATAAGTTTGAATATTTTATTCAATAACCGTAAAATAAATAGGTTCTGCCTTCTCGTATGCTTTATATGAATCCGCAAGTGGCTTGTCATCATCCTCTGCCACATCCTCGCCATCTGTCATAAGAGAATTTGTATCCCTTATAAATCCACCATAAGTTACATTTGCATCTGTATCAAACTCCTCATATAGATAGAACATACTCATTATTCCTGGATCTTCATAATCAGAAGAGATACTAAGTCCCGACATTGAATGGTTTGAACCACAATAAATAACTCCATCAAGTATTGCTATTGGGTAAGCTGTTCCTCCTGATGAAAGTAAGCTTCCTGAAGTCACCCTTCCATCACTTTTCTTAAGATATGGTGTAGCCTCAATTGCAGCCATATTTCCATTTTCATAATCATACATACCTTCTGTTGCTACAATAAGAACTGGCTCCTCAGCACCAAGTATTTCTGCATATGCATATCCCATACCTGATGGAAGCATAGAAATGATTTCATCATATGAATCAAAAGTATCTCTTCCCACTTCCTCTTCAAATGAATTTGAAGGAATAAAATTACCTTCTTCTGTCATCGCTCCCAAGTATTCACTTGTTGTATCATATATTCCAGCAATTATTGGCTGATTTTCTTTTGGAACTGTACCATTGTCATCTATTACTACAGCTTCGTTGCATATTCTGTCTACAACATCCATACCAAATACTACATGGCCAAATGCTGCGTACTGTCCATCCAAGAACTCACAATCTTCCTGACAAATGAAAAACTGTGAACTTGCAGAATTCGGATCACCAGTTCTTGCCATAGAGATTGTTCCTCTCTCATGCTTAATAGTATTCTTCATTCCATTTGCGGCAAATTCACCTTTTATTGTTGCTGCAGGCTTATCAGACTGACCACCCTGCATCATAAAACCCTCAATAATTCTATGGAACGTAAGGCCTGAATAATAATCCTCATTAACAAGTTTCATAAAATTAGTAACTGTAAGTGGTGCTTCGTCTGCATCAAGTTCCACAAAAATGTCACCATAGTCTTCAACTGAAATAAGTACTGCATATTTTCCCTGAAGAAGGTCTCCGTCAGTCTGATTCATATCTTCATCCGAATCTGCTGTAGCTGTATCATTAGTTGCAGCGCTCTCAGCTTTCTTCTCAACTGTTTTGTTAATCTCGTGAACTTCCTTTGTATTGTTTCCGCCACATCCAACTAATGCTACTGTCATCGCAGTAACCATTAATAGGCTTAGTAATGTACTCTTCATAAGTATTCTCCTATTTTTATCAATCTATACTCCTCGTATTATTATTCAAAAAGTGGTGTTGAGAAATATCTCTCAGCAGTATCTGGAAGGATTGTTACTACTGTCTTACCCTTTCCAAGAGCTTTTGCAAGCCTCTTCGCTGCTGCCACGTTTGTACCACTTGAAATTCCACACATTAGTCCTTCCTTTGAAGCAAGTTCTTTAGCTGTATTTAATGCTTCCTCATCAGAAATAATTGCGATATTTTCATATATATTCTGATTAAGTACAGGAGGAATGACCCCATCACCTATACCCATCTGAATATGATTTGTAACTGTACCTCCAGCCAAAACTGCAGCGTTTGCCGGTTCAACCGCCCATATTACAATATCAGGATTTTGCGCCTTAAGTGTTTCACCAATTCCCGAAATAGTTCCACCAGTTCCTATACCCGAACAAAAACCATGAATTGGACCTGCCACCTGTTCTAGAATCTCAAGTCCTGTATGATGCTTATGTGCCATAGGATTTGCTTTGTTCTCAAACTGCTGCGGTACAAAAACATTCGGATTTTCCTTAGCCATTGACAATGCCTTCTGCATACATTCATCAATTGCTTTTCCAATATTACCCTCATCATGAATAAGAATTACTTCCGCGCCATAATGCTCCACTAAGAATCTTCTCTCATGACTCACTGAATCAGGCATAATAATCACGGTTTTATAGCCCTTTACTGCTCCGACAAGAGCTAATCCTATACCTTGATTTCCGCTAGTAGGCTCTACTATTATAGTATCCTTATTTATCACACCCTGTTCTTCAGCAACCTTAATCATATTGTATGCTGTACGTGTTTTTATAGATCCTCCAACATTAAGTCCCTCAAACTTCACAAGTATTCTCGCTGAATCCTCATCTGTCATATGCTGAAGTTCAATAATAGGTGTATGTCCTATAGCCTCCAGTATGTTTTTACAAATCATTTTTCATTCTCCACTTCTGCTTTATATAAATTTATATAAAATTATAAATATTTCCTTTTCGATATGAACCATAAAGATTTTTTATTTCAAAATGTTAATTCTTCCAGCACCGTATGGATTGTCGTAATCTAACAAATAACCTTCATAGGACGCAAGTGGGCTATTTTTAGTATTAATTATTGGGTATTCAGAGTCTCCAGCAAAACTCTTAAGATATTCCGCCAATATAATGTAATCCTGTCCTACAAAGTCAATCGTCAACTCATCCTTGTCAAACATTGATAATCCATTACCACTATTTCTGAGTAAATAGTTTATACCTGCAAGCTGATATGTCTTATTAGGATCAAGTGGTTCATACTCACAAGTGTCCCTGTTATAAACTTCGACATCTTTTACTCTGTATTCACCACTAACTTTCGCAAACATTCCATTACTGTCCATCTCAACACTACTTGGAATACTCGAATCTATAGTGTACTTCATTCCGGCGACTTGCATAAATCCACCGTTTTCTGCTGGGATATTCCAGTCTTCATCCCATTCGCCAATCACAGTAGCTCCCATTTCAAGAGCGTCTAAAATCTGCTGCCCTTTTGCAGATATTAGACAAACCATATTACCGAATGGTTCAACCTGCTTTATTGAGCGATATGTTAAATCACCTTTATTAAGCTGACTTCTTATTCCACCACCATTCTGGATTGCTATATCACAGTCAAGATTAATTCTCCCATTAAAAAACCAATACATGGCATCTGCTGATAAATCTCCAAGATTGAGTTCCTGTGATCTTATAAGTCTTTCCTTACTATTTTCAGGATTGTTAATATATAAAGGTGTTTCAAGAACGCATACCTTCTCGCTCATCCTATCATCTATATCATTCATCCAATCCTGTTCCATCTGAGCCACTTTCTCATCTACACCATCATAGTCTTTAACAAGCTCAGTACTGATTGTCCCATCTTCAGATATTGTCATTACTCCGATGGAATTAAGATAGCAACCTGTCTGCGTGAGAATGACATCTTTTCCATCCTTGTCCTTTACTGTCTCTCCCTCTATAGTTGTATGGGAATGGCCATCAATAAATGCATCAAGCCCCGAAACATTTGCTATCAAGGATTTAGAATCCCATCCCTTTTTCGCCGCATCCATCCCAATTCCTAGATGACCTATACCAATTACATAGTCAGCATTATCCTTAACATTATTTATGGCATTCTGTACACTCAGATAAAGGTCATTTTTATCCACTAATCCATCGATTGTGTAAATAAAATCTCCCTTTTCATTCTGAAAATATATAGGTGTTGAACTTGTCATTGTTTCAGGAGTCGTAACTCCTACAAATGCAACCTTTTTACCCGCTATATCAAAAGTATACGAATCACTAAATAATATCTCTTTAGTTTCATTCGAATGAAAATTAGACGATACATAAGGGAACCCCGCCGTCTCGGCAAGTCTTAAAAATCTAAGTACACCATAGTCAAAATCATGATTTCCCGGAGTTGCAAGCTGGTACCCTGTAGCCCTCATAATGCTAATAATGGTTTCGCCTTCGTCCATTGCACCATATATATCACCCTGAATTTCATCACCTGCATCTACAAGTAACACATTTTCCCCATTAGATCTCATATCACTAACCATTGCTGCAATTTTTGAAAATCTAAGTCCGTCACCTGTGATGTTTCCGGCTTCATCTGTTGTAACATTATCAATATAGCTATGGACATCATTTGTATATAGAATCTTTATCTCAGCGTTAGCCTCTGCTTCACTAACATCACTATCACCTGAAACTTCCCCCGATGCATTATCATTTACGCTGTTTTTATTACCACATCCTGATACTATTAATGCGCCCATAAGCACAGCAATCAATGACACCTTTAATATATTAAACTTCTTCATAAAAGTACTCCCTTTCTACTCAAGCAACAGCTCTCTTGCCACATCATAGTCTAATGGTTTGCCCCAGACATAACCCTGTACAAAATCGCATCCATCATTTCTAAGATAATCAAGCTGAGTTTCTTCCTCTACACCTTCTGAAATAACTTCACACCCCATAAGATGTCCCATTGATATAACAGTATGTACAAATTCTCGATTCTTTTCATTTTTCTCTATATCATCAATAAGGCTCTTATCAACCTTCAAAAGATTTATAGGTAACTTTGCTACATTATGAAGAGATGTGTAGCCTGTTCCAAAATCATCAAGTGCCACTTGTATTCCCATGTTCCTAAGTTCTGTAATGTTTCTAATTGTGACTTCTATTGAATCAGCCATACAATATTCTGTAATCTCTATTTCAAGATTGCTTGCGCAAAATTGTGTTTCGTCCAAAATTCCTTTTATCTTTTCTACAAAGCTTTCGCCTCCAATATTCTTTGCAGAGACATTAACAGAAATACTTAGTTCTTTTTTATCGTTGACTATATCACTAAATTCGGTCATAACACGCCTTAATACATAGTCATCAATCTGTATGATCATATCGCTTTTCTCCGCGATTGGAATGAACTCTCCTGGGCTGATTACCTGTCCATCAGGGGTCTTCATACGGATTAGTGATTCAAAGCCTCTTAAGTGCTTTTCATCGAGATTATATTGAGGCTGATAAACCATATAAAAATAGTCATTTTCAAGACTCTCTTTTATTAATTTTTCAATCTCTAACTGACGGTTCATTCGCTCGACAAATTTCTTGTCAAACACGCACACTTCCTCTGACTTATTTGCCACTGCTTCTATAAGTGACATATCAGCATACTTAATGAGTTCTTCATACCCCGTAGCGTCTTTAGGATATATTGCAAGTCCTGCATGACATTCTGTATATACGTCGATAAAATTGCCTCCAAAAGCTAATGTTGTCTTTTCTTTAATGCGCTTTAATAAATCGTTTGCCGTTTGCATGGCATCGAGTTCACCATCAAGCACAACAATAAACTCTGTTCCGCCAACTCTTGCAATAACGCCTTTTTCTTTCACAAAGTTAGACATTCTATTAGCTATTTCTATGAGTAATTTGTCTCCATACAAATGTCCGTAATTATCATTAATCGCTTTAAAATTACCGATTCCAAAGTATATTATGCTAAACTTTTCTTCTGTTTTTATACGCTCCCTAAGATGTTTATATAGTCCTCTTCTGTTCAATATACCTGTTAAATAATCGGTTATTGCCTCTCTTTCTCTTCGCATGTTATATCTTGCTAGAATAAGCATTGTAATAATATAGAAGATCATATTGCACAGACCAGGCACTGCCGTTAATTGGCCAGAAAACACAATTGCCTGCAGTAAAAGAAGCGATGTCAGTCCCATAAGTATTGTTGACACAGCTGCTCCTTTTTTTCTGTTAGACCGAACAATTAATAAGCAGGTACCATACTGTAATGCAGACATAACACCGTTAAACATAGTTTGCTGCCTTAATTGCATGACAATTATCGCAATTTGTATAATTATGTAAACCAATATCCATGGAATCATCCCAAGATTTTCTTTAACACGATGTTTTGATTCGTAAGACATATAATCTCCTATTTAATAATTATTTTCTTAAAATGTAAGTGTTTCAACCTCTTTAATGAGCTTTCTGATTCTGCCCATGTAATAATCTTTTGCTTTTAACTCTTCACTTGATAATTCAGAGCCCTTACTATAGCACCTTTGAACTAATCTCACATAGCAAAGCAATGCTGATTTATTTACTACATCCTGAATATCATCTCTTTCCAGATATGCCCTGATAAATTTATTATAGAATTCAATTCCTGTTTCAATGGAATAAGGCATAAAGTGTTCTACAAGCGGTGTTTCAACTTCCCAAAATCCTATATAGAACATATATATTCTTGCTAGCTCAACAATTGGATGACAAATTGATAATCCATCCATATCTATAAGTATATATTCACTTCCCTGTGCTATTACATTTCCTGTATGAAAGTCCCCATGAATAAGAGTCTTTGTTTCTGGCAGTGCCTCAACCATTTTTCTTATGCTAGTTGCAAGGGTTTCATCCTCGTATGCAATTCCATTATCGATCCACTCATATACTTTATTTATAGATTCTGGCAACAGTGATGTCTTCTCACTGATATGAGTGTCATGGACTTTCCTTGCTATACTTGCCATAATGGTTGCATATTTACCCAATTCACTAGGATTATCCGCAATCATCATAGAAACAGTTTTAGATTTAAGCAATTCAAATATTGCCCCATAGCGTTTTCCAACCTTTACTATTCCAAAAGGAATAACCGTAGGAATTCCAGCTACAAATGCAAGCCTTGTCAATGCACTTTCACGCTCTATATCTTTATATTCATTGTCTTCGTTATAAAGCTTTAAAACTTGTTCGTCATTGTATCTATATACATCTGCCTTAGCACCACTACCAATATATTGGCATCCATCCAGCGATATCTCGCGATATTTCTTATACTTCACTTTCTCATTAGCAAACGTTCCCGGCCAAATATAATTAATATGGTAAATATATTCTTTAAAAGCCCCTGTTGTATTAAGATCCATCTCTAAAACCTCTCCAATGGTCTTGTAATACCACAGATGCATGTTAGGGTCTTTTTGATGGAACATATCAAAAGCCTTTACACCTTGTTCGCTATAGGCATTTGCTAAAGATCTTATGTTAGATAGCTTATCTCCTAACCAGAGAATTTCTGCGTCTTTGTCATTATGAGCCTTAAGTCTTTTTATAGTCTCATCTTTACGCCTCTTCCATGAAGTTGCTTTATCGATTCCTTCGTATTTATTTTCGGTTTCTAAATCTACGAGTTCCGCTACTCTATCCCCAAATAGCTCTCGTATTTCATCAAGCGTTCCATCCGTATCTTCAACCACATCATGAAGTAGACCTGCCACCATTACTTCTGTATTAGTTGTAATCGTAGAAATAATATGTGCCACTTCTATCGAATGAAGAATTGCTGGTATTCCCGTTGCTTTTCTTACTTTTCCATTATGTTTTTTTGTAGCAAATATAAGCGCGTCTTCAAATAAACCCACTGCTTTTCTCCTAAAAGAAGATCCAATTATTCTTCAGCCGACATGCTCTTTTCAAGCTTTGAATAAATAAAGCTTATTGCAAAACAAAGGACACCGGCTACAAAGAAGCCTATCGGTCTTAATATATTAGAATCATAGCTTATATCAAACAAAATAAGCTTAATTACACTTACCATCGATACAATAAGTCCATATAGTCTAAATGATTTCTTTTTAATGTTGAATCCAATAACAATACACACTATTGCAATTACTATTCCGACTATTGAAACTACATATGATGCCGCATCAAGTCTATGTAATGCAGCCATTATCCAAAGTGAAAATTTGATACATATATAAAATCCCACAACAACCTCAGGTACAACTGTATCAAATAAATTCACAGTATTTATACAACATAATGCAAGTGTAACTAACATCACAATTATTACCTGATACAATTCTTTTGTCAGGTAACTATCGAATGAATATACTAGTCCTGCAAATAAAACTATAGCATTAAATACATATCCAATAATTTGCGATGAAAGTTCTTTTTTACCTGTGATAGGATCATTGTGGTAAATCTTAGTATTCATTATGAATGCTAAAATTCCGAATACAACAAAACCTATGCATACATCTAGCTCAAATCTGCCAATAACATCTAAAATCGTTAAGCATAAAAGAATTGTTATTATATATTTGTCCGCTATCAGATAGTTCACAAAATATACAGCAGCTATTGCTATTAAAAGCACTATAAAATATCCAGCAAAGACAAACCATGATTCGTAGTTATCCATGTGCATGAGATAGCTTACTATAAAAGCTAGATAGCCTCCCAACCTTATCACTATGTCTTTTTTCATAAATCCCACAAATAGCAATAGGATAAACGGAATAAGGAAAATGCTGTCATATATTGCTGTAGTCATTAGTATTAATGCCGATGCAAAATATGTGATTCCAAAAACTACATAGAACAGCGCTTTAATGTCAGTGTAGTACTTGATGGAATACATAATCATAATTGCAACAAGAATTAGTATAGCAACACATTTCATGACATCGCCTTCTGATCCAATTGCAATTCTCATTATTGCGAAAATATTCAATACGACAGTTACAATATTGGTTGCCATAGTACTATTATCAATTTTATATGCAGTATTTACAGCTATAAATACAAGACTCAGTAATACAGTAAATATAATGTAACTTATTAAGCCTGTTTCTACTGCAAAACTTAATATTATAAATACAACCGGATACTGAATAAAGAATATGCAATCTTTATTGTAGTTTTTGTTTCTAATCATCATATATAAAGCTGCAAGGCAAACTGTATAAAGGATAAAAGCGACTATACTACTATTAAATTGAACTGCTGTAAGTACTGTAGCTATTACAAGTCCGATGTTACAAATATATGCAAATATAGCAGAAAATTTGTAGGACAGAACCATTGTTACTGCTATCCATATAACAATTGAAATTATGAATACTACTAGTGGCATACACTTGAATCCAAAGTATGCTACTAAATCTGTAATATAAATTGCACCAACACCACAGGCCGCTAACGTAGTATAAAACACCTTGAACCTAAGATTTTTTTCTGAATCGCTCTTAGGCATTTTGATGATTCCAAATGCGGCTATGGCTATACTTATGGCAAACATAATCACGACCTTTGCCACATCTGTTAAATAACTGAATGCAATACCTGCAAATAGAATTAAGCTGAAGAAAATAAGCACGGACGCTAAAATCGCCATACCATTTTTTCCAATCTTATTTTCAACACCACTATTTTTCTTAATTGGTGTAGGTTTTTTTGTTTTATTTACCGATGCGGCCGCAGCCTGCACGTTTTCTTTCTTAACAGTTTCAACGTTAGGTACTACACCTTCCTGCTTAACTGTCTCCGTTTTTACTGCTGCACCTGGCTGCCCCATCTGAACGACTTTGGCAGTCTGTTCTTCCTTTTTGTAAGGCTGGCCTCCAAGCTTTATCACTTCCTGTTCCAAGTGATAAACCCTTTTTATTAAATTTTGCAACATTTCTTCCTGATAATTGTCCATTGAAAAACCTTTCACCTAAAGTGTTAATAACTAAAAAATAATGTGTCGACACAATCCATTATATTATACATCATTTTTGCTCTATTTTGCTACGTTGAACACTCATTAATATCACGTTATTTTATATAAAAATACACCAGTAAACGCCAGCATAAATCATGACATTTGAGGTGTATTTTAAATACTATATTTTATGTGTTTTTATCTTACCAAATGAATTTTCCAGCTAGGTTCTCCATGGTCTTTTCTGCCCTGTCCAACCTTTAGCTTCCCAATACTTGGCATCACACGGATTAAACCCGTTTTTCTGCATAAAATGCATCATTAAGAAAAAAGCTTTTGTTTTTATTCCAGGTTTAACTTTATTAGAATTTTTAATTATTTTTTTTGCAATTTTCGAGGTTATCTTATCTATTTCTCTCTTTTTCTTTTCACTAACACTATCCCAATTGACAGCTGCTACTGCTGTACCATACTTATATCGTTTGGCTATTCCCCAGAAAAACATACTGTCTAACATATCTTTGTTAGTGGAGTTCATCCCAGCGCCAGCTGCCGTAGATATACAAACTCCCTGTTTCTTGAACATTGACTCTTCCGGACGATGTACCATCCATCTATATCCATAATGATCCAAGAATACTTTCATTGCACCTGTTGCATGATAAACATATACCGGACTTGCAAGTATTATAACGTCTGCTTCGTCCATCGCTTCAGTAAGGGGATTCAGTTTTTCATAGTGTGGGCATTTTGTCTCTGATTCTTCAAAACACTTCGTGCATCCAACGCAAAACTCACCAAAATCTCTCGGGAGAAAAAACTCCTTAATATCACAACTTATTTTTTCTGCCAATATACGTGCAATTCTATATGTTGATCCCTTATGGTTCTGTCCATGAATAATAACTATCTTCATCTAAAATACCTGCTATTTTGTATAAATCACAACAAAACTCTTTCCCTTTACAATTTCTCTGACTTCTACATTTGCAAAACCCGCTTCTTTTCCAAATTCAATCAGTTGCTCTGGCTCGTATTTTTTAAATCCTTTCTCCGTATATGAAAGTTTATCAAGCCACTCTTTTGTATAAACAACATTGTAGAACGGTGCCCCAGCCTTCAGAACTCTATGTATTTCACTAAGGCCCTTCACCGTATCACCCCAGAAATATACTGTATTAATTGAAGTTACTGCTCCAAAAAAGTCATCTTCATATTTCAAGTCACAACAATCACCTATTTCAAGAAACAGTTTTCCATCTTTCATAGCGCTCTTATTTCTTTTAGTAGCCTGAATTTTCATATCCTCAGATATGTCTATCCCATACAGATTCGATTTGGCTTTTTTATAGATACATTTAAGCAAATACCCATTTCCGTAGCCAATGTCTAATACATTATCGTCCTTTGATACTTCTAATAATGCGACAGTATTTCTATACATAGCATTGTTAATAATATTCATTATTACGCAGCACACTTTGCCAACAAACCCACGCGGATTTCCAAACTGATCCCCTATATAGTCTGTAAATTTACTCATAGTTCCAACTACACTCCTCTTGATACTTATTTCATCAGCATGTCACTGTTCTGACAAACTCATCTATTTTCTCACTATTTAGTCCATAATCTTTATGTTTTCTGTCTAGCAATGAAACCTTATATTTTAAATTAGGGATTTTACTTTCTAATGCCTTAACACATTTTTCTATATCCCCACCACCTGATGTAATTATCAGTCCTGTGACCTTTTTACATATATCATCATCTTTTAAAAATGCATTAATTGCAGGCACACCCTTACTATTCCATATTGGTGTTCCAATAAATATTTCATCGTAGATACTAAGATCTGTATCTATAGGCTTGATCTCTGGAACTATGTTCATTGCAACCTGACCGCCACCAACTAGAATTCTTGCTGCAAAGGATTTAGGCATATCCTTCACTGTATCAATTTTTAGCACATCACAATCCATTTTTTCTGCAATTAACTTTACGGCCTCTTCAGTATTTCCAGATAGTGAATAGTATACAATTATTCTTTTCATTTTCTAATTTTCTTTCTATAACTTATAATGCGTAAAGATTCAATTTCTTATATGTAATAATGGGGCTAGTCCTTTCTAGTAAAAACAAAAGAGATATGCCAATCGGCATATCTCTTTTGCTTGAGACACGGGGGATTCGAACCCCCGACAACTTGATTAAAAGTCAAGT
>JAUNIR010000043.1:2614-19056 GCA_030523345.1 Lachnospiraceae bacterium | reverse complement strand
TATACACTGAATGGCAAAAAATTGCAGAAAATATAAAAGCCGAGTTAAAAGGATTTTCAAAAGATAATGCTACATCAGAAAGTATGGAAGAAAGTCTTAATATCGCCACAAGAGAAAAATATGATTATTCAGAGTTCCTAAGAAAATTTATGGTTATGTCTGAAACAATGGCTGTAAATGATGATGAATTTGATTATATTTATTATACATATGGGATGAAATTATATGATAATATGCCACTTATCGAGCCACTTGAATATAAGGACTCAAATAAGATAAAGGACTTTGTTATTGCTATTGACACATCAGCATCGTGTAAGGGCGAACTTGTGACGACATTTCTTGAAAAAACTGTTTCGATAATGCAAGATAGCGAAAACTTCTTTAGTAAGATCAATGTACATATACTTGAATGCGATAATCAGGTCAGAAACGATACTGTTATTACGTCTAGAGAAGACTTTAGCCAGTTTATGAATGGATTTACTGTTAAAGGATTTGGTTCAACTGATTTTAGACCTGTATTTGATTATGTAGATAATCTTATTTTAAAAAAAGAATTAAAAGACCTAAAAGGATTAATATATTTTACAGATGGATATGGGGTATATCCAGAAAAAAAGAAAGAATATGATGTGGCGTTTGTTTTTGTAAATGATGATGATACTGCACCGAAAGTGCCAGCATGGGCAATAAAAGTTGTTTTATCAGAAGAGGATATAGGTGAATTGAATGAACATTAAAGAGGCAAAGCTTTACATAGAAGATAGTATAAAGATGTATCTTAAAAAAGATGAAGATGGCGAATATAGAATTCCAATTGAAAGACAGCGTCCTATTTTTTTGCTTGGGGCACCTGGAATAGGAAAAACTGCAATAATGGAACAAATAGCTGCTGATTTAAATATTGCTATTGTATCATATTCGATGACTCATCATACTAGGCAATCTGCTCTTGGATTGCCATTTATAGCACATAAAGAGTTTGATGGTGTGGAATATGATGTGTCTGAGTACACAATGAGCGAAATCATAGCATCTATTTATGATGTTATGAGAAATTCAGATATAAGAGAAGGAATTTTGTTTTTAGATGAAATAAACTGTGTGTCAGAAACTCTAGCTCCTTCAATGTTGCAATTTTTACAATATAAGGTGTTTGGAAGACATAAAGTTCCGGAGGGATGGGTAATAGTCACGGCAGGAAACCCACCAGAATATAATAAATCAGTAAGAGATTTTGATGTTGTAACACTTGATAGAATGAAAATCATGGAGGTGGAAGCGGATTATTCGACTTGGAAGGAATATGCTAAAGCAAAGGAACTCCATCCTGCAATCATTAGTTTTTTGGATATTAACAAGGATTATTTTTATTCGGTAGAAACTACGGTAAAAGGTAAAAACTATATTACAGCTAGAGGCTGGGAAGATTTGTCTGAAATGATTAAGTTATATGAAGAGAGTGGCTTAAGTGTAAAACAGACATTAATAGAACAATATTTAAGAAATGATAAGGTAGTAAGAGAATTTAGCGCTTACTATGACATTTATAAAAAATATCAGTCTATCTATAATGTGAATGAAATCCTTAGCGGTACAATAAATGATTCTATTTATGGAAAGGCAAAGAGTGCGCCTTTAGATGAGCGAATGTCTGTTATGAGCATGCTCATTAATGAGGTATGTCATAGAATTAAAGAAAACATTTTTTATTCAGATGTATTAAGAGATTGTTTAGTGCCTCTGAAAGCTATCAAGAATGATTCAGAAGAGAATAATGATGTTTCAGTAATAGTTGATAAACTTATTAAAATTACTGATGCAAGAAGAGAATCACTATTAAAATTAGAAAGTTCTGGAGCATTATCTACCAAAGTTAAGAAACATAACAAATTAGTTATTAATATACTTTCTGAATGTGTTAATGTTGTAAAAACAAAAGAGTATACATCATCCAAAGAGTGCTTTTCTGATATTAAAGATATTTTTGACAGTAAGACAGCCTTATATAAAGACTCTACTGTAAAAGTGAAAGAGGAACTCCATAATGCATTTATGTTTGTAGAAAAAGCATTTTCGGACAATGGCAATGAGATGCTTCTTCTTATGACAGAATTAACTGTCATAGACGAATGTGTAATTTTCATTACAAAATATGGAAGTGATGATTATAACAGGCATAATCAGGACATGATGCTTTCAAACAAGAGTGATGACTTATTAAAGAGAATTAGTGATATAGATAATTTGTAAAATGATTACAGAAAATGTAAATACAGAAAATGGAAAAATTGCATATGCAAAGCAAGCGGATTCAATAGCTATAATTGAATATTCAGGAAGAGATCTTTATGTTGAAATTCCTGAATTAATATATGGACTAAAAGTTACAGTAATTAAGAAAAAAGCATTTCTTTCTTCTAGATTTGTAAAGGAAATAAGTATACCTAACAATATAGAAAAGATTGAAGACTATGCATTTGCGAGATGCAGGAATTTAGAAAAAATAACCATTCCGTATAAAACATTGAATTTAGGACAGGATATATTAAAAGATTGCAATAAACTAGAATATATATATAATGGGCTAGAAAAAATACGAGAAGAGGATGACGTGGCATTTCTTCTTGCAAAGACATTAAACGAATTGGATGCATTTTTCTTGTTTGACCTTGAAAATGCTGGCAGTGAAGAATGGCTAAAACATCTTGATGCAACTATAAATATGCGCATGAAGCGTGATGAAATGGAAGATTTTTCCAAGATGATTTTATGCGGTGAAGAAGAAGTTGTGTGTGGGGAAGACGGAAGAATTGAAGACTCTAATCCAGAGCATTATAAATCCAACAGGGTTAAGGAAAAGATACGTATTGCTTTCTTAAGACTTCTTCATAATTATAAAATTGATAAAGAGCTTAATGATTTATTGAATAGCTATTTGATTTCCCATGCCAAGGGATGTGAAACTGAAGAAACCTGGAAGGTTGTATTAGAAGAACATGGTGATGATAAGGAGTATTATGATTACTTATTATCAATTAACGCTATAAATAGCAATAATTTACCAGATATATTAATGGATATGGGAAACAGACATACAGAAATGAAATCGTATCTAATGAAGAAGAGTGGAGATAGTGGGGATTATTTAGATGCTTTTTCAGATTTGGAATTATAATAATATATAATATGTGGCATAAATTGTGCGGAGAACATATTTTCGAACAATAGGTTGTATATTTTTGAAAAATATGTTATTTTATAAAAGATTAGGGAAAATCAATAATAATTAATAATTTTGTCATATTGAGGGATATGACGGAATGAATGAGGGGTATAAATGGGCAATAAGTCTAATTATGGTGCTGATAGTATTACAGTACTGGAAGGTCTTGAAGCGGTAAGACAGCGTCCAGGTATGTATATTGGAAGCGTATCTTCTAAAGGTCTTAATCATCTCGTCTATGAGATCATGGACAATTCCGTTGATGAACATTTAGCTGGTTTTTGCAGCACAATATGGGTAACACTTGAAAAGGATGGCTCTGCAACCGTTGAGGATAACGGAAGAGGTATCCCTGTTGACATGCATGAAAAAGGTGTTAGTGCAGAACGAGTGATTTTTACAACACTACATGCAGGCGGAAAATTTGATTCATCGGTGTATAAAACAAGTGGAGGACTTCATGGAGTAGGTTCATCTGTAGTTAATGCACTTTCAACATATCTAGATATCGAAGTTTCGAGAAACGGCAAAGTCTATCATGATAGATACAAAAGGGGCATTCCGGATATGGAACTTGAAAATGGATTGCTCCCTGTAATAGGTAGATCTAAGACTACAGGAACTAAAATTAATTTCCTACCAGATGACACAATTTTTGAAAAAACAAGATTTAAAGAAGAAGAAATCAAATCTCGTCTTCATGAAACTGCATATCTTAATCCTGGACTTACTATAATATTTAAGGATTTAAGAGGAGATGAAATAGAGGAAATAGCATTCCATGAAGATGATGGAATTGTGGGATTTGTTAAAGACATTAATAAGGCAAAAGAAGCACTTCATGAGCCAGTATTTTTCAAAGGAGAGGCTGATGGAATTAGCGTAGAAGTTGCATTTCAGTATGTTAATGAATTCCATGAGACAGTGCTAGGATTTTGTAATAATATATACAATTCAGAGGGTGGAACACACCTTACTGGATTTAAAACAAGTATCACTAATATATTAAATTCATATGCTAGACAAATAGGGGTTCTAAAGGACAAGGATGCTAATTTTACTGGAGCTGATATTCGTAATGGTATGACGGCTATAGTTTCTATAAAACATCCGGATCCTCGATTTGAAGGCCAGACAAAAACAAAGCTTGATAATCAGGATGCAACAAAGGCTGTATCCAAAGTTACAAGTGATGAAGTTGTTAGATTTTTTGATAGAAATTTAGAAACACTTAAGGTTGTATTAAGTCAGGCAGAAAAATCAGCTAAAATACGTAAATCAGAAGAAAAAGCAAAGACAAATATGCTCACAAAGCAGAGGTACTCATTTGACTCAAATGGTAAGCTTGCAAACTGCGAAAGTAAGGACGCAGAAAAATGTGAGATATTTATTGTTGAGGGAGACTCCGCCGGTGGTTCGGCTAAAACTGCAAGAGACAGAAACTACCAGGCGATTTTGCCTATCAGAGGTAAGATTCTTAATGTTGAAAAAGCTAGTATTGATAAGGTCTTAGCTAATGCCGAAATCAAAACAATGATTAATGCGTTTGGATGTGGATTTTCTGAAGGCTATGGTAATGATTTTGATATAAGTAAGCTCAGATATAATAAGATTATTATTATGGCTGATGCGGACGTAGATGGAGCACATATTTCTACACTTCTTTTAACATTGTTTTATAGATTTATGCCAGAATTGATTTTAGAGGGACATGTATATATAGCAATGCCACCTTTATACAAGGCAATTCCTAAACGTGGCAGTGAAGAGTATTTATACGACGATAAGGCTTTAGCAAAGTATAGAAAAACACATACAGACTTTATTCTTCAAAGATATAAAGGTCTTGGAGAAATGGATGCAGAGCAGCTTTGGGAGACAACGCTTGATCCGAGAAGACGTAGACTCAAACTTGTAGAAGTTGAAGATGCGCTTATGGCTTCTAATGTTACAGAAATGTTGATGGGAACAGATGTAGCACCGCGTAGAGAGTTCATACATAGAAATGCTCATGATGCAGACCTTGATTTTTAATATATTTTTCGATTTATAGATTTACGAGGATAAATAAATGGCTAGAAAGTCAGAAGAAGTATTTGAAGAACAGATAATCAAAACAGAATATTCCGATGTTATGCAGAAATCATATATTGACTATGCTATGTCGGTTCTTATGGCCAGAGCTGTTCCGGATGTAAGGGATGGTCTTAAACCTGTACAGCGAAGGGTATTGTATGCCATGCATGAGCTTGGGCTTAAATATGATAAACCATATCGAAAGTCAGCTCGTATAGTCGGTGATGCAATGGGTAAATATCATCCACATGGTGATAGTTCCATATATGAGGCTCTAGTTGTGATGGCTCAGGACTTCAAAAAAGGCATGGCGCTTGTAGACGGCCATGGTAATTTTGGTTCCATTGAGGGAGATGGTGCCGCTGCAATGCGTTATACAGAGGCTAGACTTAGAAGGGTGACTCAGGAGGCCTTGTTAGCTGATCTTGATAAGGATGTAGTAGATTTTGTTCCTAATTTTGATGAAACAGAAAAGGAACCAAGTGTACTGCCTGCTAAAATTCCTAATTTATTAGTTAATGGTACAGAGGGTATCGCCGTTGGTATGACAACTAGTATGCCACCACATAATTTAGGTGAAGTGATTGAAGGCATTAAAGCATATATGCATAAGCCTGAGATTACTGTAGCTGAATTAATGGAATATATTCAGGGACCAGATTTCCCTACTGGTGGAATTGTAACTAATAAAGATGAATTATTATCCATATATGAAACAGGAAGCGGTAAAATTAAAATCCGTGGTAATGTTGAAATAGAACAGGGAAAAGCCGGTAAAATGAAAATTGTTGTAACAGAAATTCCTTATACGATGATTGGTGCAAATATCGGCAAATTCCTTACAGATATTGTTGGATTAATCGATTCAAAAAAGACTTCAGATATTGTAGATATATCAAATCAGTCTTCAAAAGATGGAATTCGTATAGTTGTAGAAGTTAAAAAAGATGCAAATGTTGAGAACCTCAAGAATATGCTTATTAAGAAGACAAAACTTGAGGATACTTTTGGCGTTAATATGTTGGCTGTTGCAGATGGCAGACCTGAAACGTTATCTTTAAAGGATATCATTGTACATCATGTCAATTTCCAAAGGGAACTTAATACAAGAAAATACAATACTTTACTTAAGAAAGAACTTGATAAGAAAGAAATTCAAGAAGGCTTGATTAAGGCATGTGATGTAATTGATTTAATAATTGAAATCATTAGAGGATCAAAAGAAGTTAAAATTGCCAAAAGATGTCTTGTTGAAGGTATCACAGAAGGAATTAATTTTAAATCACGAATTTCTAAGAAACAGGCTGAGTTATTGAGATTTACAGAACGACAGGCACAGGCAATTCTTGATTTAAGATTATCAAAGCTTGTTGGGCTTGAGATTGAAGCTCTTATTAAGGAACATGATACTACTCTTAAGAACATAGAAAAGTATAAAGACATTCTCACAAATCCAAAAACAATGGATAAGACTATCATTAAGGAACTTGATGATATAAAGAAAGAGTTTGCAGTTGAGAGAAAAACTCGTATTGAGAATCTTGAAGAAGCTACATTTGGAGAGAAGAAAATAGAGGAAGCACCTGTTTATTTCCTCATGGATAGGTTTGGATATGCAAGAATGATAGACGTTCCAACTTATGAGAGAAATAAAGATACAATAGAAACAGAAAACAAATATGTTATTCCAGTCCTCAACTCAGGAAGAATTTGTATATTCACTTCTACAGGTGACATGCATACTGTTAAAATGATGGATTTACCTTTATGTAAGATGAAGGATAAAGGAGTTCCTATTGACAATGTAAGTAATTTTGACTCTACTAAAGAAGATTACATCTATTTATGTACGCTTAACGATGTGATTATGCAAAAGCTCATGTTCGTAACGAAGCAGGGTATGATGAAGCAGGTTTATGGAACTGAATTTGATGTTTTAAAGAGAACGGTTGCTGCTACAAAACTTTCAGATGGTGACAGTGTAATAAGTGTAGAACCAATCATTGACCAGAGGACAGTTGCTCTTATTACGAAAGATGGTTTTGTTACAAGATTTGCAATAGATGAAGTTCCGCTCAAGAAAAAAGGTGCAGTTGGGGTAAGAGGAATGAAACTCTCACCGTCAGATGAAGTTACGAATGTATTTTATATGGCTATGGGAGATAACCCTGTATGTAAGGTTAAGGGACGCAATATTGAGGTTAATAAGATAAAACTAACTAAACGAGATACAAAAGGAACAAAGTTAAGAGGTTAGTTTTCGGAGAAACATATGAGAGTTATTGCAGGAACTGCTAGAAGACTTTTACTAAAAACACCAAAAGGTGACACAACAAGACCAACAACAGATCAGATAAAAGAAACATTATTTAATATTTTAATGCCTTATTTATATGATGCTAATTTTCTTGACTTATTTAGTGGAAGTGGCGGAATTGGTATTGAAGCATTAAGCAGAGGAAGTAGATATGCAGTATTTGTTGAAAATTCGAAACCTGCATTAAAATGTATTGAAGATAATTTAATTAATACTCATTTTACGGATGTTTCAAAAATATATCCTATGGATGTATTTAGTGCTCTTAATCAGTTGGAGGGGAAAGAAAGCTTTGATATTGTTTTTATGGATCCCCCTTATGATAATGAAATTGAACGTCAGGTACTTGAGAGACTTGTTAGTTCAAATATTATTAATTCTGATTCACTTATTGTTATTGAAGCAAGTACAAATACCGATATAGATTATGTCAGTGAATTGGGATATGAGATAATAAAAATAAAACAGTACAAGAATAATATGCATGTATTTTTAAGGAGGGAAAATTAATGAAAACAGCATTATATCCTGGATCATTTGACCCAATTACATATGGTCATATTGATGTTATAAAAAGAGCTGCAAATATATTCGATAAGCTTACTGTAGCAGTGCTGAACAACAGGTCTAAGAGTTCATTGTTTTCGGTAGATGAACGTGTTAAGATGATTGAAGAAATAGTTGGAGATCTTGAGAATGTTACAGTTGTAAGTTATGAAGGACTTCTTGTTGATTATGCAAGAGAAATGGGGGCTAATGTTATTATTAGAGGCCTCAGAGCTGTAACAGATTTTGAGTATGAACTTCAGATGTCACAGACAAATAGAAAATTAAGTGATGATGAAGTTGATACAGTATTTTTAAATACTGATTTGCGCTATGCATATTTAAGTTCTTCGACTGTTAGAGAGGTTGCAAGTTTTGGGGGCGACATATCAAAATTTGTTCCTAAAGAAGTTGCAATCAAAGTATATGATAAGTATAAATAATATTTTTAAAAGTATAATTAGGGGAATATAAAGTAAAAAGGGGAAAAATATGGCAAGTAGATTTGAACAGATTATTGAAGAAATTGAAGATTATATTGACGAATGTAAGTATGTTCCATTATCAAATACAAAGATCCAAGTAGATAAGGAACGATTATTTGATTTATTAGGTGACTTACGAAATAAAACACCTGATGAAGTTAAACGATATCAGAAAATTATTTCTAATAAGGAAGCCATTATTGCTGATGCAAGGGAAAAAGCAAATGCGCTTTTGTCAGAGGCAAAAGCACAGACAGACCAGATGCTTTCTGAGCATGAAATTATGCAGGCTGCATATACTCAGGCGAGAAATGTTATTGAAGATGCAAATGCAAAAGCTCAGCAGATTGTAGACGATGCAACAATCGAGGCAAATGAAGTTAAACAAGCGGCAATGAGATATACTGATGAGTCACTAGAAAACCTTCAGAATATCATTACTCATGCAATTGCAACTGCAGATGCTAAGTATGGAACATTAATTCAGCAATTAAGAGAGAGTGAAGCAGTAATTAATCATGACAGATCAGTGTTATATCCTCAGGTTTCATTAGATGAAGATGTCGCAATTTTATCTGGCGAAGTTCAGGCTACAGGTACTGGTGCTGTATCAGGTACAGATGCAAACGGCGCATCTTCTAATGTAGATATTATATAGGTTAAGGATTTAGTATGTTAGAAAATTTATCACCACAAAATGTATTCAAATATTTTGAAGAAATTTGTAGCATTCCTCATGGATCAGGAAATACAAAGGCAATATCAGATTATATTGTTTCAGTTGCTAAAGAACATAATCTTAAATATGTTCAGGATGAAGTTAATAATGTAATTATATATAAATCTGGAGCACCTGGTTTTGAAGACAAAGAACCTGTTATTTTGCAAGGCCATATGGATATGGTTTGTGAGAAAAATTTTGAAACTGATGCAAGATTTGATTTTGAAACAGATCCGTTAAAGCTTGCTGTAATGGATGATTTTGTATTTGCAAGAGGTACTACTCTTGGTGGTGATGATGGTATAGGCGTAGCTTGTATGCTTGCCCTTTTGACTGATGATACTATTATTAATCCACCTCTTGAATGCGTTTTTACAGTTGATGAAGAGACAGGAATGCAAGGAGCACACGCTTTAGATGTTTCTTTATTAAAAGGAAAGAAACTTATAAATCTAGATCATGAGGATGAAGGTGTAATTCTTACAAGTTGTGCAGGTGGTAAAAAAGCAGCATTAACACTCCCTATTGTTAGGGAAGAAAAATCAGGAATCAAATATAATATTGTAATTTGTGGTCTTCTTGGTGGACATTCTGGAACTGAAATAGATAAGTATAGAGGCAATGCTAATTTATTTATGGGAAGATTACTTCAGTTTCTTGAGACAAGAGTGCCATTTAGTCTTATATCATTAAATGGAGGACTTCAGGACAATGCTATTCCACGTGAATGCAATGCTGAAATTCTTGTTAATGAGAATGATACGGACAAGCTAGAGGGAATATTTGCAGAATTTGAGAAAACCCTTAAAAATGAGTATCGTACTGTTGAAAAAAACATGATGATATATTGTGAAAATGATGACGAGGCTACAGAAAAGGTATTATCTGGAGATTCTTTACGTAAGGTGATTTTTCTTCTTATGACATTACCTGATGGGGTTCAGAGAATGAGTCCAGATACTGAAAATTTAGTACAAACATCATCTAATGTTGGAATTATTAAGCTTTCTAAAGAGAAGTTTGAAGTTTTAATAAGTATAAGAAGTTCTGTTACTAGTGAAAAAGTTGCATTGTCAACTAAAATTCAATATTTAATAGAAACAATTGGTGGAACTTTCTTTGAAGAAGGTGACTATCCTGCATGGGAATATAAAGAAGATTCTGAGCTAAGAGAAGCTACCATTAGAAGCTATAGAAGAGTCTGTGGCAGTGACCCATTAGTTATGGGAATTCATGCGGGGCTTGAAACAGGCGTATTTTATAACAAAATAGAAGGCCTTGATATAATTGCAATAGGACCTGAAGTTTTAGATATTCATACTCCTAAGGAAAGATTAAATATTGTATCTACTGAAAAATTATATTCTGTCATTTTGGAATTATTAAAATATCTTGCAGAGAAATAATTATGAATTTACCTTTGGAATATATAGAATATATGCAGAAGCTATTAGGTAGTGATTATTCTGCATATATAGATAGTTTAAACGATAATTCATATCATGGGTTGAGAGTTAATCGCCTTAAGATTAGTGCTGATCAATTTAATGAAATAGCACCGTTTGATCTTGATAAAATTCCATATATTGATAATGGATTTACATATAGTGGTAATAATAATCCGGCAAAAGATGCATATTATCATGCCGGACTTTATTATTTACAGGAACCTTCAGCGATGTTACCTGCGAATCGTCTTCTTATAGAAGAAGGAGATCGAGTTTTGGATTTATGTGCTGCACCGGGAGGCAAAGCAAAAGAACTTGCAGTAAAAATTGGTATTAAGGTCATTTTATATGCCAATGATATCTCTGCTTCAAGAGCAATGGCGCTTCTTAAAAATTTAGAATTGTCTGGAGCTAAAAATATTTATGTAACAGCAGAAACTCCTGAAAATCTTTCAAAAAAACTCCCATTATTTTTTAATAAAATTTTATGTGATGTTCCGTGTTCAGGAGAAGGTATGTTTAGAAAAGACCCTTCTCTTATTAAATCCTGGGTTGAGAAAGGGCCATTATATTATAGAGATATTCAAAGAAGTATAGTGTCCAGCGCATATGAAATGTTAGCACATGGGGGATTATTGATGTATTCTACCTGTACATTTTCTAAGATAGAAGATGAGGAGAACATCACTTGGTTTTTAGAAAAATATAGGGATATGAAACTAATCAAAATAGCTGGTTATGAAGGATTTACAGAGGGATATGATGGACTTAGTGAATGTGTTCGTGTGTTTCCTCATAAAATGATGGGTGAAGGTCATTTCTTAGCACTAATGAAAAAGGATGAAGGTGGCTTAAACATAGCTAAATCTGAATTAACAGAAAGTAAGATTATTAAAAAAATATCAAAAGATAAAAAAGAAACAATAGAGTATATGCTTCCTCCGTACAAAGATAATGGTTATAGGAATAATATAAGATATTTAAGAACTGGTCTTATGCTTAATTATTCAGAAAGTTATGCTATGTCTCTTAAGAAAGATGACTTTGATAATAATCTGTTTTTATCTCATGATGATGTAAGAATAATTAAGTATTTAAAAGGTGAAACAATCTTTTTAGAAGGAAATGAGTATTTAAAAAAGGGTTTAGGACTTGTATTTGTCGACGACTATCCTTTGGGATTTGTGAAAAGTGATGGAAGTACTAAACTTAAAAATTTATATAATAAAGGCTGGAGAATGAAATAGTAATGCTAAGGGACATAAAGGCCTGTCTTTTTGATATGGATGGAACAATTGTTGATTCTATGTGGGTTTGGAGACAAATCGATGTAGATTATTTAAATAGATTTGGATATGAAGTGCCAGAGGGAATGGGTAAAGATTTTGAGGGCGCTTCAATGCGTGAAGTTGCGATATATTTTAAAAATAGATTCAATATTTCAGATGATATAGATACAATTATTAAAGACTGGAATGAAATGGCTTTGTATCAATACACTAATAAAGTGTTATTGAAACCTCATTTTGGCGATTTTCTGAATTATTTGAAAGAAAATAATATTAAGATTGGATTATATACTTCCAATTCCTTAGTTTTGGCTGAAGCAACACTTAAGTCTCATGGCATATATGACTATTTTGATGCTATCACGGCTGGATGTAGCAATATAAAAGGAAAACCAGCACCGGATGGGTACTTATTAACTGCCGAAAAATTAGGTGTATGTCCATCAGAGTGTCTAGTATTTGAAGATCTTGTAATGGGGATTCAAGCAGGCATGAATGCTTCGATGAGAACATGTGCAGTAAAAGATACATATTCAGATTATCAGGATGAGGAAAAAAGACAATTAGCTGACTATTACATAGAGGATTACGATGAAGTTTTTAAAAAATAATAAGGGATCTTATTTATATATTAATAAAAAAAGAATAGTAGAAACTATTAAGACAGTTGTTCTGTTTTCATTCGCAGTTGGTCTGTATTTGATTGGATATATAACATTAAAAACAAATAAAAGTTTATGGACTATTTTTGCTGTATTAAGTGTTTTGCCAGCAGCAAAAAGTGCTGTATCGATGATTATGTTTTTTAGGTTTTCGTCTATTAGTGATGATGAATATTCTTTAATTGAGAGTTGCAGAGGTAAAGTCTTAACAAACTATGAATATGTATTTACAACAAGTGAAAAATCATACTATGTAAAAGCTGTAAGTTGTATTGATAGTACTGTAATACTTTTATTTAATAAGGATAAATTAAATGCATCAAACGAACTAAAAGACCATATAAATATGGCTATTGAAAGAGAAGGATATAAGGGTTATTCTATAAAGATTTTTACAGATATTAAAGATTACACGAATAGATTAAAAGAAATGAACGATAAGTTATCAGAAGATAGTAATTATTCGGCTGAGAGGATTTTCGCGTTATTTAATGCAATTACTTTATAGGTAGAATATGAAACAATTTGAAATTACTACAACTAATGAAGGACAAAGATTTGATAAATATCTTATTAGAATTATAGGTAATGGTGGCATATCCTTTATTTATAAAATGTTAAGAAAAAAGAACTTTGTTCTTAATGATAAAAAAGCGACGGGTAAGGAAATATTAAAAGCTGGAGATATTGTAAAACTGTATATTTCTGATGATACGTACAATAAATTCAAATCAGAACTAAAGGAAATTGTGGATGTAGGAAATAAAACGGGTTTTGCTATTAATGAAAACATTATATATGAAGATAAAGACATAATATTAATAAATAAACCTGAAGGTATATTGTCTCAGAAAGCAAAGAATGACGATGTGTCAATTAACGAATATCTATTAAGCTATCTTAAAGAAAATGGGACGATTGACAATGATAGTATAACTGACTATAGACCATCTTGTGTAAATAGACTTGATAGAAATACGACAGGAATTATTATTGCGGCTAAAACATTAAAGGCAGCTAGGGTAGTATCAGATGGACTAAAAAACAGAACTATTGATAAGTATTATAAATGTATAGTTCGAGGTAAATTTAATAAAGAAGGGCTGCATAAAGGTTATTTAGTAAAAAATTCAAAGGATAATAAAGTTTTGATATCAGATAGTGCTTTAGATAATTCTGATTATATCGAAACAGAGTATAAAATTTTAAAGATAACAGATTCTATTTCTGTTTTAGAAGTGCATTTATTAACTGGAAAAACACATCAAATTAGAGCACATCTTTCATATTTAGGATTCCCAATTATTGGCGATAGAAAATATGGAGATAGTAAAATAAATAAACAATTTAAAGCAAAAAATCAGTTGTTGCATGCATATAAAATTGTTTTTCCAGATTATGAAGACTCGTTAGAATTAGAATTTTCAGATAAAACATTTATTTGTGAACCAAATTTCAGGTATTAATATGGCTACATGGAAGACAAGAGGTCTTAGAGGGTCTACCCTTGAAGATATGGTAAATAGAACAAATGAGAGATATTCTGAAGCAGGGTTATGCCTTGTTCAGAAAATCCCGACACCTATTACTCCTATATCTATTGACCCAAAAACAAGACATATAACATTAGCGTATTTTGAACAAAAATCTACAGTTGATTATATTGGAGCCGCACAGGGAATTCCAATTGCATTTGATGCAAAAGAGTGTGCAAAAGATACATTTACCCTTGCTAATATACATGAGCATCAGGTGGCATTTATGGAAATGTTTGAAAAGCAAGGAGGTATAGCATTCTTTCTAATACACTATACTCATAAAGATTTATATTATTATCTAAGGTTCATTAAGCTAAAAGAGTTTTGGGATAGAATGAATGCTGGGGGAAGAAAAAGCTTTACATTTGATGAAATTGAGACAGAATTCATATTACAAAATAAGCCAGGTATTTTAGTACCATATTTAGATGGTATTAATAAAGATCTGGGGCTTAGAGAAGACTAAATTTACGTTATGCTATAAATATGTAATGTGGATATATTAGGTATAGTTGACAAAATTATTAAAAGCATATATAATGCGCTATGGTAATTTGGTAGCGAATTAGCACATTAACGCACTAAAGCGAAAGAGGTTAAATTTTATGTACAATAAATTATTACATACACCGGAAGGGTTCAGGGACATTTATGGAACTGAGTTTTTTAAAAGACAAGTAGTTAAAAATACTTTGAGTGATACTATAAAAAAATATAATTATATGAATATTGATTTACCATCAATAGAATTTTTTGATATTTTTTCTTCAAATATCGGAACAATCCCATCTAATGAGTTGTTTAAATTTTTTGATAAAGAAGGAAATACTCTTTGCTTAAGACCTGATTTTACACCATCTATTGCGAGAGTTGCAGCTACATATTTTGCAGATTGTGAAGAGTCATTAAGACTTATGTATTCTGGCGCAACATTTGTCAATTCCTCAGATCTTCAAGGAAAATTGAAGGAGTCTATGGAAGTAGGCTGTGAACTGATTGGAGACGGAAGCGTTCAAGGTGATTTTGAAATTATTTCAATAGTTCTTGATTGCGCAAAGGCATTGAAGATTGATGATTTTCAGATAAGTATTGGAAATGTCGAGTTTTTCAAGGGATTATGTGAGGAATTTCTATTTGATGAAAAGACAGAAATGGATTTAAGAGAAATGATTTCTAATAAAAATTATTTCGGTGCGAAGGGAATCCTTGATGCTACAGATATAGGTGAGGAAGCAAAGCAGTCTATATTAGGTATATCTGAGCTATATGGTTCATATGAATGTCTTGACAAAGCATTAGAAATATCTGGGAACGGTCGTTCAAAATGTGCAATTGAAAGATTGATGGAGTTATATGATTTATTGAAAGAGTCTGGAAATGATAAATTCATATCTTTTGATTTGGGAATGCTTTCTAAGTACAATTATTATACAGGCAATGTATTTAGAGGTTATACATATGGAAGTGGTGATGCAATATTTAAGGGTGGAAGATATGACAAGCTACTTCATGAATTTGGTAAAGATGCACCGGCTGTAGGCTTTTCTGCTAATGTGGACCAACTAGTGTCTGTCATTAATAGAAATAATAAAGATTTTAAATTTGAATAATATATATTTATATAGAGGTAATTATGAGATATTTAACATTTGCTCTTACAAAGGGAAGACTTGCAAATAAAACATTAGAGTTATTAGAAAAAACTGGGATTTCGTGTGATGAGATGAAAGATAAGGATACACGAAAGCTTATATTTGTTAATGAAGAACTTAAATTAAAATTTTTCTTGGCAAAGGGACCAGATGTTCCGACATATGTTGAGTATGGCGCAGCAGATATTGGCGTTGTAGGTAAAGACACTATAATGGAAGAAAATCGTAAAAATTACGAAGTACTAGATTTAGGATTTGGTAAATGCAGAATGTGTGTATGCGGACCAGAATCAGCAAGAGAATTATTAAACTCTCACGAAGTAATTAAGGTTGCTACAAAATATCCTGTTATAGCAAAAGATTATTTTCATAATGAAAAGCATAGAACGGTAGATATTATTAAGCTAAATGGTTCTATAGAACTTGCACCTATTGTAGGACTTTCAGATGTAATAGTTGATATAGTGGAAACAGGTTCA
>JAUNIR010000043.1:0-2604 GCA_030523345.1 Lachnospiraceae bacterium | reverse complement strand
TTAGAAGAGATTCATCCACTTTCTGCTAGAATGATTGTTAACAGAGTTTCTATGAACATGGAAAGTGAAAGAATTAATAAATTAATAAAAGATATCAATGAAATATTAAAAGAACAATAGAAGTAATGAGGAAATAAATTATGAAACAGGTAAAGTTAAATTCGGAAACAAAGAAGGATATTTTAACATCATTATTGAAACGTTCGCCAGCGCAGTATCCAGAATATGAAAAAATAGTTGCAGATATTCTTGATAATGTCAGAAATAATGGTGACAAAGCTGTATTTGAATATACAGAAAAATTCGATGGATTTAAGTATAATTCAAGCACTATTAGAGTTTCAGAAGAAGAAATTGATGAAGCATATAACAATTATGATAAAAAATTAATTTCTATAATGGAAAAGGCATACGATAATATAAAGTCGTATCATGAGAAACAAAAGCAAAATTCATGGATTTCTACAGATCCTAATGGGTCTATTCTCGGAGTTAAAGTTTCCGCAATAGAAAAAGCAGGCGTATATGTACCAGGAGGCAAAGCAGCATATCCTTCATCTACACTTATGTGTGTAATTCCTGCATTAGTGGCCGGCGTAGATAGAATTGTAATGACTACTCCTGCAGATAAAAATGGAAAAGTGTCTGATTGCACACTTGTAGCAGCAAAAATATGTGGAATCAAAGAAATTTATAAGGTTGGAGGAGCGCAAGCAATAGCTGCACTTGCGTATGGAACAGAAACTATTCCAAAAGTTGATAAAATTGTAGGACCTGGTAATATTTTTGTTGCACTTGCAAAAAAAGCTGTATTTGGACATGTGAGTATTGATTCAGTTGCAGGCCCTTCGGAAATTTTAGTTATTGCTGATGAAACAGCAAACGCAAGATATGTGGCGGCTGATTTATTATCTCAGGCTGAACATGATCAGCTTGCATCTGCGATTTTGTTAACTACATCTAAAGAACTTGCGGATAAGGTAAACGAAGAAATTGATGGATTCTTAAAAGAGTTATCTAGAACAGAGATTATAAGTAGTTCACTTGAAAACTACGGATATATTTTATTATGTGATTCAATTGACGATGCTGTGGATGCTGCAAATGAAATAGCTTCAGAACATTTAGAAATTATTACAAAAAATCCATATGAGACAATGACAAAAATACGTAATGCAGGAGCTATATTCCTTGGAGAGTATTCGTCAGAACCATTGGGCGATTATTTTGCAGGTCCAAATCATGTCCTTCCTACAAATGGAACAGCGAAGTTTTTCTCTCCGTTATCAGTTGACGCATTTATCAAGAAGACGAGTATTATTTCATATTCGAAAGATGCATTAGAAAAAGTTCATACTGATATTGAAAAATTTGCTGAGTCAGAAGGACTTACAGCCCATGCAAATTCAATAAAAGTTAGATTTGAGTAAAGAGGTAAATATGAGTAGCATTTCATATCCATGTGTATTTTTAAGAAACGAAAAACTGATAAGAGATTTTAATGATGATTCTGTGATTTCGGAAAATCCTGTTGATTATTTAATTAATCTCCAGGGGAAGGGCGCAAAAAAAATAGTTATTTTTGATTTATCTGAAAATGATAATGAGCACGATAGAGCACTTACATGTATACGTAGTATCACTAGAAAAATTGATGTTCCGGTAATAGGAGCTGGTAACATTAAACGTTTAGAGGATGTTAAGAAAATCATATATGCTGGATGTAAGGCGTGTGCTCTTAATATGTCAAAGGAATCTAATATTGCATTAATTGAAGAAGCAGCTAAACGTTTTGATAAGGATAAAATAATTGTATGTATAGGTGAGGATTTAGAATATACTAAAAATAAGGAGTTAATTTCTCAATATACATCAGGCATTATATCCATTAATAGTTCAATATGTGTTGAAACAGACGATGTTCCATTTAATGTTGTTGAAAAAGATCCTGAAAAGCAAAATTATAAAGTGGAAATCGATTGCAAATATAAGTGGTCTGATTTAAAACTAAATTCTGATGGAATGATACCAGTTGTTGTTCAAGACTATAAGAATGATGAAGTTTTAATGGTGGCTTATATGAACGAAGAAGCCTTTAATAAAACTATTGAAACTGGAATAATGACATATTTTTCGAGATCTAGAAATGAGCTTTGGGTAAAGGGACTAACTAGTGGCCATTTTCAGTATGTTAAATCTATGAGTCTTGATTGCGATTTAGATACAATTTTAGTTAAAGTGTTACAGATTGGTAGTGCATGTCATACTGGAAAGGGAAGTTGCTTCTTTAATGAGGCATTTAAATTAAATTCATCTAATCATAATCCTTCTAAAGTATTTGATGAGGTAATGGAAACGATTCTTGATAGAAAGAAGAATCCAAAAGAAGGAAGCTATACAAATTATCTATTTGATAAAGGAATAGATAAAGTTCTTAAAAAAGTTGGTGAAGAGGCAACTGAAATCGTTATAGCTGCTAAAAATCCTGATAAAGAAGAAATTAAGTATGAAATTGCTGATTTTTTATATCATGTAATGGTTCTTATGGCACAGAAAGATGTAACGTGGGAAGATATTACTGAAGAGTTAGCAAATAGATGATTT
>JAUNIR010000170.1 GCA_030523345.1 Lachnospiraceae bacterium | reverse complement strand
AAGCGTAACATCCAATCCTACTGGTGAAATAGATACTTTTTTCACACCTTTTAATTCAAGTGACTTTCCCATTTCAGGAGTCTTAGCCAGACAGTGATACTTTCTGTATATGTGTAAATTGCGTTTTGAAAAAACACTAGCAATCTGCCTTTTTATAATGCTTTCACTATGGCTATCCATTACACCTATATAGGGAATTAAAGGTATTTTATTATTCTTGCACCACCTATATACTTTTCCAAGGCTTATCTGCGTATCAGAGAAGTATAATAAAGCGTCCAAATCTGTTTCCAGACATTTAGTATTTATAAGCCCATTAATGCCTATGTTCGCAGCTTGAATATAATGAACCGTTACATTCTCGAACCCATCTATTATCTCTGAGCTGTTACCCATTCCGTTCTTAACAAGCTTATATATAGCCACTGAATTAAAGAATCTGCTAAGTTCCTTGCCAAGACCTATTTCCTGAGAATTATATAATCCCTTTTCTCCAAAGTTCCCAATACTTGTAACAAGTATTCCTATTTTACTTCTTGGCATCATATAATTTTGCCTCATGCTCTTTTATCTGTTGCTCTGTAAATCTATACTTTATTACAGATGCCGGATTTCCTGCCACTATAGCATATGGTGGCACATCTTTATTTACAACACTTCCAGCAGCTACAATAGCCCCTCTATTAATATGTACTCCCGAAAAAACTACCGCACCATAGCCAATCCAGACATCATCATCTATTACAATCTTCTTATTAAGCCCCTTGAAATCATAATCTTCATCACCGATCCATGGGGCATCATATATATTTACTCCCACCTTAGAATAATCATGGTCATACTTTCCTATGAGTCCCACGACATTACCTATTCTGATGTTATCACCCATCTCAACATCTGCCTGGATAGTGCAATATTTTCCTATATATACATTATTTCCTATAGATATTCTGTTTGGTGCCCAAAAAATTGTGCCTCGTCCAAACGAAGAATCCTTTCCTAACGATACCTTCTTATTCGCCACCAATAACCTACATCTTATTAGCTTTAATAATCGTATTAATTTAGCCATTGTAAACCCTTATTCATATAGCAATATTCGTAATTTATAATACTATATACAAAAAATATAATATATCAATTATTATAACAAATATTGAAAAAATAGTCATACGGGAAAAATAATCACTATAGGCTATTGGATTCATTTGAATCATAAATAATCTAAATAACGCTATTACAGATTCGCTTACAGAATGTCTTGATAACTCATATACGCTTAATACAATAATTAATAACCTTCTGCGCTATGAATGCAAATGCAATATCAATTGATATCACTAACACACATGTAATAATATACTGCCCCAATCCATTTCCAAATCTAATATTCAATCCGGTCTTCTCAAGCATTCTGAAAATAACCATATGTGAAAGGTACATTTCCAAGCTAATTCCGCTAATGAACCTAAATACCTTGTTAATGAGCACAATACCACCATTACCAATGGCAAAAATAACAAACAATGCAGCTACGATTATACGAATAATTACACCCGGTTCGAAGATGTAATAACATAGTATACTTAGAATCAATATTGGAAGTGTAATAAACCATTGTATTTCCTCTATCTGCTCTCTGTACAGATATATGAGACCGCCTGCCATGAAAAAGCAGAATAAGAATACAATATTTCTGCCTCCTGTATTAAAGTAAACTCCACATATATAATTCATAATTAATGAAATAAAAAAGAAAATCCACGCTCTGACTTTAGTTCCAATCAGAACACAGTAAAATGGAAATAGCATATAGAATGCAAAGATGACTCCTAAGAACCAGCCTACACCTATTACCTCTATATCATTAGGGAATAGGCCAAATGTAAGTGACACATCGGCAATTGCCTCATATAATGACGCCTTACTAAAAGCAACAATGAGATCAAGAATTACAAGACATGTAAAAAAAGGTAGTACCTTCAAATATCTCTTTTTATAAAATTCAGTAATATCCAAAGTTCCAGACAGAACTTTATCATAATATCCACAGCACATACTAAATGCGGAAATCACCATGAATAGAAATACAAAATCCGCAAGCGTCGGAATGATATCTGTATATATATATCCAGTAACAGAATAATTACTATTTGCTGCTATATGCATAATAATTATGCATAGGCATGCTATGGCACGTAGGCCATCTAGGGAATCGTATCGTTTGGATTTGGATAGTTCGGACATAAAAAAACCTCGCAATCATAATTTGTTGCAAGGTTTATTTTACTATATTTTATATGTGAATGAAAGTTGAGGACTCCCTTTCTCTCTGCGACTTTTCTTGTTTTATGAAATGCCGTGGCACACGAAAAGCACTCTATTATTTTTCCTAGGGTAATCTTTTCTGCGAACAACAGAAATCCCCATACGATTCCCCAAACAACAGCTACTGCTTTATTGGCAAATGCCAAAGTTAGTGGCATCTTCTTTATAATTTGCTGCCATCCAATTGCATATATCATCATAAGAAAGATTATACCAGCATAGTACATACAAAAAGGAACACTCAGAAAAGCCTCAGCTGAGGCTTTTTTACTCAAAACACTACTCAAAGAATATATCATTAACAAACCATGAAGCAACACTAATGATTTTGTCGTATTCTTCATAATACAATCCCTCCTGAAGTTTCCTTTTCGCGTAATTAACCGTCCAGTTAAACTCGCTTATTCTAAAATCTATAATTAATAACAATACAAAACAAAGGTAATACTGTTCATATTACCTTTGCAACAAAACCATATTTTACGATATTTATTGTATTTTTTCCATAATTGAATTTCATGCAATTGCCTTAGTATATAATTTATTTATACGTTACCTCACCAATCCATTTCACTCAGTTATAACATACTGAGTGTCTCCATCCCCTATAACTATTACTAGTTTACCATTCTCCTCAACATTTTACTAAAAAATTAGCATCCTAACTAAAATTTAAACATTTATTATCTACACCCT
>JAUNIR010000169.1:836-3046 GCA_030523345.1 Lachnospiraceae bacterium | reverse complement strand
ATTACTCTACATTACAAAAATAAATATACCGGTACGCAAAACTCACATTGCTACCGGTACATAATCATTTTTTCATTTCATCGCATGGTTTTATTATACGCTCAATTAACTCACGTTAATCTTCCGTGTCGTCGTCAATAAACTCTATAATATCATCATCTAAATCAATATTTACGAATTCGATATCATCAAACTTTGATTTAGCAGAAAGCTCTTTGAATTGCACCTGACTTATATCCTGGCCTGCATTCTCCTTAACATCTAAATCATGCCGTATAACTTTTGCCCATGCTTCATTGTTTGCTTTATGATCTGGGACAGTATCAAATTCAAAAGGAAAATGTGCTTCAGCCTCCACATCTTCCTCCTCAATTCTCTTTCTTCGTCCAGACACAGAGACTCCTATAAATACAGCGAGAACAAGGATTACCGAAACAGCTACTAAAATGATAAAAACTGATATCATTTTCTCTTTTCTATCCTGAACCTCAATATTTTTGGACTGCTCATAGACAGCCGAAGCTGTATCGTATTTAGAATCATGTGTTGTATCCGTTTCTTCTACTCTTTCAGCTTCAGCTACATCTTTATTGTCCTGTTCAATACTTTCTGTGCTTACATCTTCTTCTATATTTTCCTCAGCTTCAATAGGGGGATTTCTCAGCTCATCTAGTCGCTCCAGAAAAGAAACACCAACCACATCATCTCCCGCGATATGTATAGGTGCATAAGCAAGTTCTTCAGCATCCATCAAAACATGTTCTTCATCTAATGTGTATACCAAGGCATTTTCAAACACAATTCCAGCGTCGCCTCCGCTAATCGCCTCAAAGTAGAGAAATACCTTTACACGCTCTCCATCACTGGTACCATCAACTACAAGAACGCCATCCCTCTCAGCTGTAGCACCCTCGACATACCTTAATCGAGCATTATCATATCTTAACTCGACGTGATAGTCCCCAATCATATCGTCTGACCTAATATAAATACCTATCGGGAAAACTTCTCCATTCGTTTCAGCTGAATACTCTTCAGATCCAAAGGCAGTAACTGCTTCGGCTGCATATACGCTCATAGGCATAAATATTATGATTGCCATAGTCGCAATCATCATTGTTATTAAATTCTTCAAGGTTCTAATCTTAATAACTATTACCGCCTTTCTCTATTCGCCCTGTACCAAATTAAACCAGGCCTCCGTATTCTTTTGAAAATCTATTGCCAAAACAGACATTCCTCTAATATTCACATTGCTCCAACTTCCTTCAATAGGAATAGTCATATTATCAAAGCTGTATGAGCTTATATTCAAAGCCATCAACAATAATGATGCGCAATCACTTTCCGTAAGATTTGTTCGAATTTTAGGTAACAATTCCTCAGCAAGTGTATCTAATTCAGAAAGCGACATTCCTTTAATTTTCTCAAGGCACAACATAATCACCTCTCGTTGCCTTGCGGTTCTTGCAAAGTCAGTTCCGACGTATCTAACTCTTGCATATGCCAATGCTTGTTTTCCGTTAAGGTGTACGGTGGTTCCAGCCAGAGATTCATCTATAATATCTGTGCCTTTAGGCTCATCAAAAATATAGTTCCAACCTTCTATATAATATTTATTCATAACCTTTATTTCGTCGGAAGATAATTCAATATCGACCCCACCAACCGCATTAACCAAATCCATTACTACATAGAAATTAACAATTGCACAACGATCCACATCTATACCAAAGTTTGCTTTAATCGTTTCCACAAGCAAATCTTCTCCACCATATGCATACGCTGCGTTTAATCGATTGGTTCCGTTTCCTGGAATTGATACGAACGTATCGCGCAGAATTGATGTCATAACTACTCGCTTTGTTTCTTTATTAATAGAAACTAGAATCATTACATCTGAGCGTCCCGAGTAATTATTACTCCGAGAATCTACACCTATCAATAAAAGATTAAAGCAGTCGGTATTATACAATTCAGAATTTGATGCCATATCTTCAATGTTATTTTCTAAATCTTCTTCTATAGCTATGATTTCATCTGGAGTTGCCTCCACAATTTCCTCATATGCATCATTGACATTTTCCCCCTCATCATCTAGGGAGTCCTCTCCGAATTCCGATGTCAATCCGATATTATTTTGCCCAATATCAAATGAACTCCTATCAAGCAGATTATAATAATGATAAAAATTAATAAGTCCTAAACCC
>JAUNIR010000169.1:0-826 GCA_030523345.1 Lachnospiraceae bacterium | reverse complement strand
AATCAAAAGAACAATTCTAATAGATAAGTATTTTCTATTCTTCCTCCATTTTATACTCTTTCCTCTATCCTCTTTATTATCCATGTAACACATTATCCTCGCTATAACTACATTTATCTTATTCCTATCACAACCCGGCACTCCTATTTTTTGTTATTTTGCAAAAATTTTAATCCTAAATTCTTTACATATTGCATTTCATCTGTCTTCCAAAAGCATACGATATAGACAACCACAAAAACCAATGCGCCAGTTAATATATTAACAGCCATTTTCAAAAATAAACTCTCAAAGGAATAATCTTTACAAAAATTCATTGACAAAAAACCTGCCAAACAAGTACATACAGAATAAGCTAGCATCTTTCTAAAATACTTACTTAACCCCGTTTTTAAAACATATTTGTATAGGACAAACGGCTCAACCCATAAACTGATAAAAACAGCACTAATAATAGTCCCCAATATTACACCATTAATTCCCAAATGCTTAGCAAAGAATATAGACAGAATAAGATTTGCTCCTGCCTCCGCAACGGATTTATATCTATCATAATAATAAGTCGCCGATGCGTCTCTGAATGTCAAAACAGTTTTCCTAATTCCAGTAATATAATAACTAATACATATCAACACAACAGTTGTGTAATTTAATAAATAATCATTTCCAGCATACCAAACTATAAATGCTTGAAATCCACACATCATACCAATAGTGCTAATACCATATATAAAAGATCCCAAGAAAAACACCCTATAAAACACCTTATTAACATGCTGTACATCATTTTCAACCAAAAGATTGCCTATACTGGCCGTAATCGCCT
>JAUNIR010000042.1 GCA_030523345.1 Lachnospiraceae bacterium | reverse complement strand
TACTTACAATGCTTGGAATTATTATAGGTATTGGGGCTGTAATATGTATTGATACATTAGGTAATTCTCTTACTAAGAGTGTAACAGATACCATGGAAACTGCAGGTGGAAACACTATTTATGTGAGTCTTCAGCAAAAGGAAACAAAAAGAGAAAGCTCTGAAAGTGGATTTGAGTTCAGAGGCCTTGATAGGAGACGTAGTGTCACAGAAGATGATAAGTTCACAGATGAGATGATTCTAGAGCTTTGCGAGAAATTTCCTGATCAGATAAAGAGTGTACAGGTTTCTACGAATCTTGGAAATGGTATTGTTAAAGAGGAAGGGGAATATGCCAATGTCAGCGTAACTGGTATATTGCCTACAGAATTTATATCAGCAAAGCCACCTGAAATACTTGCGGGAACTGATTTTGACGATGCAGCCTACAAGGATGGTCGAGCAGTTGCAATGGTTTCGGATTACTTTTGTGATAACTTATATAATGGCGATGCGGAGAAAGCGATTGGTAAGACAATAGAGGTTACCATTGGAGATAAGTACTACGAATTCACCATTTCAGGAGTGTATAAGTATAATACTGATGATGACATGATGATGATGATGTCTTCCAATACGTCTAAGTATGATACAACTACACAGATATATGTTCCACTTAAAAATATTCAAGAGAAAACTCACTCAAAGGGATATCAGCAACTGACTATAATAGCAAATCCTGAAACTGTAACTAATCAGGATAGTTTTATGGCAGATTTGAAGCAGGAACTTAATAAATATTATGTAAACAACCAATATTTTGAACCTTCTACTTTTTCCATGTCTTCAATGTTTGAAGAGTTCACTAAACTTCTTACAGCTGTAAAGGGTGTATTTGCTGGTGTTGCGGCTATATCTCTTTTAGTAGGTGGAATTGGTGTTATGAATATTATGCTTGTTTCAATTTCAGAGCGAACAAGAGAAATTGGTACAAGAAAAGCGCTTGGAGCCTCTAATACATCCATAAGAACACAGTTTATAGTTGAAGCTATGGTTCTATGCCTCATCGGTGGAATACTTGGAATTATTACAGGAATATCGATGGGAGTAGGTGGTGTAAAGATAATGGAAATGGTTTCTAAAGAGAGCTTTTCAGCAAGTCCATCGATAGCAAGTATGGTGATAGCTGTTTTGTTCTCACTTGCCATTGGAGTGTTCTTTGGATATTATCCTGCAAATAAAGCAGCGCAGATGAATCCGATTGATGCATTAAGATATGAATAAACGATTTTGTGCAATATTCACATATCAAGGGTTCATAAATTAGAATTATTCATAAAAATAGCAAATATGTATTGCAATAAAAAAAGGGATTTGATATATTTACTTAAACGATTACGTTAAACGATTAAGTAATATCAGGTCCTTTTTTTGATAGGGCAATCGTTAGTGTAATTTGGAAAGTATGAAAAAGAAAGTTTAGTTTGGAGGAAATTATGAAGTTTGGTTACTTTGACGACGCGAATCGCGAATATGTCATCACATCACCTAGAACACCATATCCATGGATTAACTATCTAGGTACACAGGGATTTTTCTCACTTATTTCTAATACTGCGGGAGGTTACAGCTTCTACAAAGATGCCAGACTTCGTCGTATTACTAGATATCGTTACAACAACGTTCCTATTGATATGGGCGGACGTTATTTCTATATCAATGATAATGGCACAATCTGGAATCCAGGCTGGTCTCCAGTAAAGACAGAGCTTGACTCATACGAGTGTCGTCATGGTATGGGATATACAATTATTACAGGTAAGAAGAATGACTTAAAGGCTCAGGTTACATTTTTAGTTCCTCAGGACTACGATGGTGAAGTTCAGCAGGTAGTTCTTACAAATGAAGGCCAGGCTGCTAAGGAGTTTTCTCTTTTCTCATTTGCAGAGTGGTGTTTATGGGATGCACAGGATGATTCAAATAACTTCCAGCGTAACTTCTCAACAGGACGTGTCGAGGTTGAAGATTCTGTTATTTACCATAAGACAGAGTATAGAGATCGTCGTGACCACTATGCATTCTATTCAGTAAATGACTCAATCGATGGATATGATACAGACAGAGATGAGTTCATTGGTCTTTATAATGGATTCGGTGATCCACAGGCAGTTGTTGCTAATAAGGCTAATAATTCATTTGCAGATGGTTGGGCACCAATCGCATCACATTATAAGAAGATTACACTTAATCCAGGTGAGACAAAGACTTTAGTATTTGTACTTGGTTATGTTGAGATGCCAGTAGCAGAGAAGTTCGAAGCAGATGGCAAGACTATTAATAAAGTAAAAGCAAAAGCAATGATTGAGCAGTTCAATACACCAGAGAAATTTGCAGCTGGTATGGCTGGAAATAAGGCATATTGGGATAAGCTCCTTGGAATACTTAACGTTGATACACCAGATGACAAGGTTAATCGTATGGTTAATATCTGGAACCAGTATCAGTGTATGGTTACATTTAACCTTTCAAGATCAGCATCTTACTTTGAGTCTGGTATTGGCCGTGGAATGGGATTCAGAGATTCTAACCAGGATGTTCTTGGTTTCGTTCACCAGATTCCAGATAGAGCTAAAGAGCGTATTATTGATATTGCTTCAACTCAGTTCCCAGATGGTGGATGTTACCATCAGTATTCTCCTCTTACAAAGAAGGGTAATGCTGACATCGGTGGCGACTTCTCAGATGATCCATTATGGTTGATTCTTTCTGTTTCTGCATACATCAAGGAAACAGGTGACTGGACAATCCTCGATGAGATGGTTCCATACGATAATGATATGTCAATCGCTCAGACTATGCTCGAGCACTTAAAGGTTTCATTCTATCGTATAGTTAATAACCTTGGACCACATGGACTTCCTCTTGCAATGAGAGCTGACTGGAATGACTGTATCAACCTTTCATGCTTCTCAGACACACCAGGTGAGTCTTTCCAGACATATACAAATCCTAAGTTCGCAGCAGAAGGTGGTTATTCAAAGGTTGCTGAGTCTGTATTTGTTGCAGCACTCTTTACATATGCAGGACCTAACTATGTTTCTATCTTAAATCATGTTGGTAAAGCTGATGAGGCTAAAAAGGCTCAAGAAGAAATCGACAAGATGAAGAAGAACATGATGGAATCAGCATGGGATGGTGACTGGTTCTTAAGAGCATATGATGCTAATGGCGAAAAGATGGGATCTAAGGAATGTGAAGAAGGACAGATCTTCATTGAGCCACAGGGATTTGCAATCATGTCAGATATTGATGCAGAAGCTACTAAGAAGACACTTAAGTCTATCGATGAAAGACTTAATACACAGCATGGTCTTGTTCTTAATAACCCTGCATTTACAAAGTATTATATTCAGTACGGCGAAATCTCAACATATCCAGGCGGATATAAGGAGAACGCTGGTATCTTCACACATAACAATGCATGGATTATCTGTGCTGCTGCTTATGCTGGTGAAGGTGATCAGGCATTTAAGTACTATTCAGAAATCGCTCCAGCATTTACAGAGGAGACATCAGATCTTCATAAGACAGAACCATATGTATATGGTCAGATGATTGGTGGTAAGGATGCAGGTGCTGATATTGGTAAGCCAGGTAAGAACTTTGGACAGGGTAAGAACTCATGGCTTACAGGTACAGCTGCTTGGAACATGGTAGCTATTTCACAGTACATCCTCGGTATTGCTGCTGACTTTGATGGACTTAAGATTGATCCTTCAATTCCTTCAGCTTGGGATGGACTTAGCGCTACACGTCAGTACAGAGGTGCTAAATACAATATCAAGGTTACAAACCCTAACCATGTATGTAAGGGTGTTGCTAAGATGATTGTTGACGGTAAGGAAGTAGCTGGAAATATCGTTCCTATCGAAGCAGGTAAGACAGAGTACAACGTAGAAGTTGTTCTTGGATAAAGAAATTAATAAATCCTTTTAATCATAGGATTTGGTGGTTATGAGTATTTAGGACCACGGTAATAATAATTGATTTTCATAAGGGACGCTTCTTTTTGGAGCGTCCTTTTGTATTTTAGGTGAGAAATGAACGAATATCAGAAGAAACTCGCTATAACGCCAAACAATCAGATGCCAAAGGACGAGCTTTTAAGAATCGTCAAGCTGGTTGCGGATACAAAGCGATTCGGAGAGCTTCTTATAGCCCTTCCGAAAGCAAGGGATGAGTTTATAAGCGATTCTAAGAAATTTTTAGAAAAATATAATCTGGATCTTGATTCGGAAGAGATGAAATTTATATTTTTTGAAGAATATGAGGATGAAAAAACAAAGCTTTTAAAGGATCCGAATTATCTTGATCTTGTGTCTGAAAGTTTCTTTAGATACAGGCAGTTTTATATTAATAAGTTTTTTTACAGGAATACTCTTAGGGAAAAAATCTGCGACCCAGCAGATGAAAAAGTAAGTAAATGGAGAAAACGTCAGATTAACAGATGTAATGGGGCGATAGGTGGCACAAATCTTTCGCTTATCCATTCACTATTCTGTTTTGAACTTGCGAGAGGCTGCTCAGTTGGATGTGATTTTTGTGGATTGGGAGCTAAAAATCTGACAGAAGTTTACAAATATACGGATGAAAATGTAAAGATTTTTAGAGATGTAATGACTGTTGTAAGAGACAGATTTGGAGAGGCTGGGTCTACAGGAATGCTTTATTATGCTACAGAGCCACTAGATAACCCTGATTACGAAAAGTTTGAACATGAGTATTATGATATATTTGGAGTAATACCACAGATTACAACAGCAGCAGCTACTAGAAATATTGAGAGAACTAAAAACCTTATTGATGAATTAAATAAGGGCGCAAAAACGATACATAGATTTTCGCTGACTAGTGAGGAAATGGCGATAAAGGTATTCGAAAACTTTTCACCTCTTGAATTACTAAAAGTTGAGTTGATTCCTCAATATGTGGAAGCACCAGGATTTCAAGGTTTTACTTCAAGTGGACATGCTTATGACGGAAAAAAATCTGACGCAGGTACTATAAGTGCCATAGATGGTTTCTGCGTTAATTTTTGTGAAAAATCAGTATATTTATTTACGCCTGTGCGAAGTGATGAAGCAAATCCTAACGGTATTCATATATTTGAAAAGGTGTTTTTCTCTGATGGGCAAGATTTTAAAGAAAAGCTTAATTATCTTATTGATAAATATATGATAAATGAGTTAGGCAATGAAGATATTTTGAAGCTGTATGATTATTTTGAAACAGAGAAAAGTGACGAGAACTGTTATTTAGTATCAAGGCATGGAGGGGAAAAACTCGATCTTAATAAGCCTATGAATGGCATAAGTGAAGGAATGCTTGAAAAAGTTATAGCCATAATACTAATGAAATCGTATAATAAAATAGATATAGCAAAGATAATGTATGAGGAACATGGTGTTATGCCAGAAGTAACGTTGTACATTATTAATCAGTTATGGAAAAACGGATATATTGTTGAGAAATATTTAGCATAGAGAAAGAGGTGATATTTATGTTAGAGATTCTTATAAATGCAGTGATGGTTTTGTTTGCTCCTATACTCTTTATAATCGCTGGAGCAATTCAGAAGAATCATCCGCCAAAGAATATTAACAGGACAGTTGGTTTTAGAACAGCTCTTTCGATGGAAAGTCAGGAAGCTTGGGATTATGCTAATAAACAGATTGGTGTTTATTGGGTGAAGGTTGGCATTGTAGAATTAATCGTTTCTGTAATTGCTGTAATTCTTCTTACAGTATTACTAAAAGGGATGTTTACTACAACTAGAATGATTGCAACATTTATTATGGTTATAGAAGTAATGGGAGCAATGATCCCTGTAAATATGGTTAATAAAGAGTTAATGCAAATGAAAAAAGAAAAGAGTGAAATGTAGTTTAAAAGGAGGGTTTGAAGATGGCAGATGAAAACAGAGTTGAATTAACAGAAGAAGAAAAGGCTAAATATAAAGCTGAATTTGAGGAACAGCTTAATAGGTTTGGTGAAGTATATTCACAGTGCTGGGAATCAGAAGAATTTAAGCAGGCGTTTATTGCAGATCCTAAAGCTATTTTCGATGAATATGGTATAAACTATGATAATAATTTAGAGTACAGAATCATAGATACACCAAATAAGACAATTGTTCACGTACTTCCAAATAAGCAGATTAAAAAGGGAATGAAGGAATTAACAGATACCTTTAATAAGCTTGTAGAAGATGTAAATGATGAAGACGGCAAGCAGATTCTGCTTGAGGATTGGAAGTGGGAGATATATCAGAATACAGAAAATATTGTGTATATTCCAATTCCTCTTTGTCCAGAGAACCTAACACCAGAAGAACTTGAAATGGTTAATGGTGGATGCCTTGTTCTTGCATTAGTATTTGCGTTTGTTACAACTATCACAGCGGCAGCTACAATGGCAGTTGCAGCAGCAGTATCAATGTTATTAGCAGTAGGTACACTTGTTGCGTTAATAGATATTGCAGTGGCGGTTGAGTTTATTGAAGCAGCGGTAATATTTGAAACAGCAGCTGTTACAAATGTATATGGAGCACAGACAGGTGCACATGTTTTAGCTTACAATGATAAGCAGCAGATTTGGGTACAGGGTGAATAATAAATAACATGAGTAAAATATCTATACCTATAAAAGATGAAGATATAAGAGAGATTGCATTAGTAAAGAGAGTAATGGAATCTTGTGCAATGGTTCCGGGATTTATGGAAAGGCTGGATAAAAATCCTCGTGAAGCATTAGATTCAATAGGTATTCCTCTTAGTGAAAGGGATTTGTCATTTTTGCCTAACACAAGAACTCCAGAAGGCAATATTCAGATGCATGCAACTTATGAGGGTACTGCTGCGGCTAAATACGCAGACTTTATGCAGAAAAAGGTTGAATCAAGAGATGCAATTAAAGAAATGTGTACTCCGGATAATCCTGCTATGAAGAAGTGGCGAAATCGCCAGATGAATCGTATTAGGACTGAAATTGGAGCCGGTTCTGTAGGATTTGTGCATTCTCCACTCACTTTTGAAATTGCAGATGGTTGTTCTGTAGGTTGTGAATTCTGTGGCCTTAATGCAGGCAGACTAAAAAGCGTATTCCGTTATACAGATGAAAATGCAGAACTTTTTAGAGGCGTATTGCAGGCGAGCAAGGACATAATAGGATATGCAGCAGGTTCGGGTACTATGTATTTTGCTACAGAGCCACTTGATAATCCTGATTACGAGCTTTTCCTTAAGGACTATAGAGAAATCCTCGTAGAAAATCCGCAGATTACTACAGCAAGATCTACGATGCATGTGGAGCGTTTGAAAAAGCTTCTCAAGACGGTGAATGAAGAAAAGCAGATAATATATAGATTTTCTGTATTGTCTTTAGATATGCTATATCAGATATATGATGCTTTTACACCTGAAGAGCTAGTGTTAGTTGAACTTTTACCACAGTTTCCAGAAGCTCCTAACAATCATTTTACTAAGGTTGGAAAAAAGGGGTCTGAGGAGGAAGAGTACGACAGCACAATCTCTTGTGTAAGTGGATTTGTAGTAAATATGGTCAGAAAAGATGTAAGACTTACAACACCATGTTCTGCAGATAAAGATCATCCTACTGGAGAAATAATACTGGAAAGAGGTACGTTTACGGATGCCGAGAGTTATAGAGAACTCATAACAGGTATGATTAAGCGCCATATGAGTAATTTGATTTCGCCATCAGATAAGCTTACTCTTGGAAAAAATATAACAGTCAAAATACAAGATGATGGAAAGCTGGCAATAGATATTAAAAAAGAAGTTATGCTTATTTATGATTGCAAAGATTTTGCAGATATGTTCATTGCTTTGTTCGATAAGTTAAAGGACAAAGAAATGACAAGGCAGGAGCTAGTTACAGACTTAAGAAAAGACGAAAAGTATAATATATTCACTCCAGAACTAATATGTTACATGGTCAATAGATTCTGGAATGCGGGATACTTAAGAATTGTCAGTGGAAAAGTATAATATATTTAGTAACCAAAGCGGACAGATTAGTTTAATCTGTCCGTTTTACATTTTAAGTAGAACAATTAAGATAAATAGCACAATAGAAGTATTGTGTTGACTGTGCTACTTATGATATATTAAATTCGAGCATATTGTGGTCTACTGGGGAGTGCGCCACATTATGTGGAGGAATCGCAGAGGGGCGTTTCCTGTTTTTAAGGGGAGAAAATAAAATTGAAGGGCGTTTATAATAAAGAAGCGCTTAACAGGATTGCAGCGGAAGACCGGTTGGACAGGATGATAGTGCTTGTTTCACCGGCTACTTGGCTTTCTATTGTTGGCGCATTCATAATCATATTAGTATTACTTATCTGGGGCTTCAAAGGGAGCCTTCCTACAAATGTGGATACAAGCGGTATTTATCTTAATACAGGCGGTAGTTCTTTTGTATACACAAAATACGACGGCTTCGTAGTAGAAGTTCTTGTCAGTTCAGGCGACGAAATCAAAGAAGGAGATCTGATTGCTACATTAAGCACGGAAGATAATTTCTTTGATTTGGAGCAGCTTGATCATAGAATCCAGTACACAGAAAATATGACATTTGATTCAGAGTTGGATGTAGTTACGACGGACACCCAGGAGATGGCCGATATTAAGCTTGAGGCAAAAAAGGTGGACGATACAGCAGAACAGACTAAAGCCAATCTCGAGTTAAAAAAAGAAAAACTGACTGAGGCAAAGAAAACAGTAGAAGACAAAGAAGCTTTAGTAAAAGAATATAAAGAAAAATATTACGCAACACTATCTGTGTCAGATGAAAGTGCACAGCTAAAATATAACGAGGCTAACGATGATTACGACACTCTTTATGCCCGTTATGAGACAGCCAAAAATACATACATATCTTCAAAAGAAACATACTATGCTGAAAAGGACAAATTTGATGCGCAGTATGAGAAATTTGATCCAGAAGAGCACTCAGACAGTGAAAAGGCAGCATATGAAGCGAGCCTTGCAAATATTGAAGCGTTAAGATCTCAGAGTGCCGACTACCAATATTTTATGGAGGAGCAGGAAAAGCTTATAAAGGAAGCTAATGATAGGCTTGCTACTGCTAGAAAAGAATACCTTGAGTATTTAAACAAGGTGTCCGGAACACAGGCTGAAAATACAATTGCATCAACAGAGTATTCAGAGGTTCTACAGGATTATTACACCGCAAAAAATGCATACAAGTCATTAAAAGATGAGATTGACCAGTTAGAGCTTCAGGCAGTTCTAGATGAGGGCAATGCAGATGTTTCGGGTGTCAATTATGAGCAGAAATTTGAAAACAAAAAATCTGCTGTATTAACAGGGCTCAAGCAACAAAGAGATTCTCTGTTGAATGAAATGAAAAAAGATGAAATTCGTGCCATAAATCCTGGTAGAGTATCAAGCGTTGAGATTACCCCTGGAAAAATGATAGCAAAAGGAGCATTAGTGCTAACTTTATTAAAGAATGATGAAGATGGAGATACAGATTGTGAAAGTGCGGTGTGTTATGTAAACTTAGGAGATGCTAAAAAGCTTTCTGAAGGAATGGAAGCTTATGTATATCCATCTACGGTAGATGTGCACGAATATGGGCATATTGTAGGTAAAGTTAAAAGTGTGTCAGACCATGTAGCTACTACAACAGAAATGCACGCCCAGCTTGGAAATGACAGCTTAGTTGAGAATTTTTCAAAAGAGGGTCCTGTTGTTGAAGTGGTATGTGAACTTCAAAAGGATTCAAATACTGTCAGTGGATATCACTGGAGTACCGATAAAGGTAGAGATATAGATTTATCTCAGGGAACTATGGTCAATGCAACAATCATTACAGAAGAGAAACGACCAATAGATTTATTAATCCCTTATATTAGACATAAACTTGATTTTGACAGCGAGAGTGAAAACGATGGCAAATAGTGGCACATCCGCCGCAGACATTGCAAAAAAATATCATAAACAGCAGCTTAAAGATCAGAAAAAAATGGAGGGGAAGCAGCATGTAACTTACCATCGTACGCCTACAGTGTATCAGATGGAAGTATCAGAGTGCGGCGCCGCTTCCTTATCTATGATTCTTCAGTACTATGGAAAGTATGTTTCTTTGGAGCAGATGCGTATAGAGACAGGTGTGTCTCGTAATGGCTGTAATGCAAAAAACGTATGTATAGCTGCAGAGAAGCTAGGTCTTGAATATACTGCAAGTTCAAGAACACTTGAGAGAATGCTTTTAAAGAGTGAAACTCCATGCATATTACATTGGAATTACACTCATTTTGTTGTATTTGAAGGTTCAAGATTTGGCAAATATGTAATAAATGATCCACAGCGTGGACGTGTAAAGCTTACGAAAGAGGAATTACAGGAAGGTTATTCAGGTACGGTGCTTGAATTCAAACCTTCAGATAAGTTTAAAAAGGATGGCAAGAAGAGGACACTTTTTGAGTTCATGAAAAAGCGTCTTGAAGGACAGAAAGCAACTCTGTTGGCGCTGTTATTGATGCAAATAGCATTAATAATGCCTGGTGTTCTAAATTCAGTATTTGAGCAGGTATTTCTGGACGACATTTTAGTACAGAATAATAACACCTGGCTTAAATGGCTATTACTTATAATGGCATTGACGGCAATTTATAATGCATATTTTACGTACATAAACGCGAGAATTAAGCTTTTATTGAGGACTAAGATGTCACTTATATCTTCGGACAAGATGATTGCTCATCTTTTAAGGCTGCCAATGGATTTCTTCGAGCAGAGATTTGCAGGAGATATAGTCAGCAGAGTTCAGAGTAATGCATCGGTTTCTGAATTCCTTGCCGGACAGTTAATAGGAACCATTATTTCTTTGATAACAGCTTCGGTTTACTTTGTTATAATGCTTTTTTATTCTCCGTTATTGTCTTTGGTGGGCTTGTCATTTTCGGTTATTTCGATAATAATAGCGTCTTTTGCAGCAACAAAAATACGTTTTACAACATTAAAGTTCAGCATGGATACGGGTAAGCTTTATGGCGCGCTTTACAACGGCCTTTCTGCCAGTTCTTCTCTTAAAGCGGTAGGTGCTGAAAATGAATATACCGCCAGAATGCTAGGCTATTATGCAGAGGTTAGCAATAATGATCAGAAGCTTGGGCGTATGCAGACAACCCTTAGCATAATCCCAAATACTCTCAAGACACTTAATTCTGTGGTGCTACTTATTTGGGGTAGTTACTATGTTGTAAACGGCGAGCTATCAATGGGTATGTTAATGGCCTTTACAGGATTTTTAGCATCATTCTCTAAACCGTTTGAGGACATTGTAAGTTTTGTAAGAGGTATTCAGCAGATAAAAATAGACATGCTTCGTGTTGAAGATGTTATGAATTATCGTGAAGAAGACAATTATGTAGTAGAAAAGGACGAATCACTAATCGGCAAAAAGCTGAAGGGAGAAGTTTCTCTTGAGAACATAAGCTTCGCATATGGGAAGCTTGATAAGCCATTTATTAAAAATTTTGATTTTCATTTAGTCAGTGGAAGAACGGTCGCTCTTGTTGGTGCGTCGGGGTGTGGCAAATCAACTATAGCAAAGATGGTCAGTTGCTTATATAGACCATGGACTGGAGACATATTACTTGATGGTATAGAACTTGAAAAAATTCCGCAGGAAGTAATTTCGTCATCAATTTCGGTTGTAACACAGACAATATCCCTTTTTGATGGAACAATCTATGACAATATTGCTGGATGGAACAGTGTTATTAGCGAAGAGGATGTGATTCAGGCAGCAAAGGATGCATGCCTGCATGACGAAATTACAATGAAGCAGGGTGCATATGATTTCAGGCTTTCTGAAAATGGAGCTAATCTTTCCGGTGGACAGAGACAGAGGGTGGAAATAGCAAAAGCACTTGCTATAAATCCTACAATTCTTGTAATGGATGAGGCTACTTCGGCTCTTGATACAGCAACGGAAAAGCAGATTTTAGATAATATTAAGCGTCGTCACTGTACATGTGTAATAGTAGCGCAGAGACTGTCTACAATTAGAGACTGTGACGAGATAATTGTTTTAGATCATGGTGTCATAAAGGAACGAGGCACTCATGAGGAGTTAATGAGTAAAAAGAACGGCATGTATTATAACCTTATTAAGGAGGCTAATTAAATAATTGGCTGACAATGTTATTCGACTTAAGTTAAGAGGGGCAAAAAAATACATAACTGGTGATCCAGAGGAAGTATTTTATGTAGAGGAAGGCACAGTATACGTATACGTAGTGTCTGCTTTAGGTACTAAAATTGGTAGAAGTCTCTTCTTAACGGAAGTTAACGAAGGTGATACGATTCCAGCACTTACAGTTCAGAATCATGATACAGACGAATTCTGGATGTTTTTACTTATTGGAAAAACAAAAGCGGTTGTTCGAGTTGAAAAATCAACCGAAGATATAAGTAAAATTCGCGAGGAGTTCATTGAAAAACATACAGGTATTACAGAGTATGATGATAGATTCTCCATAAAACTTTTCAAGTGGTATAACGAAAAACTTGAAAAAGAAGAAGCTGAAATTTCAAGTATGAATATTGATCGTAAGAAAACTTACGAAAACAAGCTGCATATGATGGCTGATATATTCAGAAAAGAGAAGCATATATCATACGATACAGAGACTCCATCCGATTTGTATAACACTGTAAGCACATACTGTAATTACATGAAGGTCAACATATGTTCATATCAGAATGTTATCAGCAACTGGGGTGAAGATTTTTCAATTGAAGATATTGCAAGATTATCTCATTTCGTAGCACGAAAAATAACATTAGAGGATAAATGGCATAAAAAGGATGCAGGTGTATTTTTAGGCTTTAAGACAGATGACAACACGCCAGTACTATTAGTCCCACATAGGGGATCTAATTATATAATGTATGACTTAAAGAGAAAAATAGATACAGTTGTAGATGAGTATGTTGCCAAAAGTTTAGCAAAAGAAGGCTATGTTATTTATCAGCACTTGCCTTCAAAAGCTCTTAGGTTAAGAGATGTATTTTCATTCGGAGTGAAAAGGATTCAAACAAGGGATATGGCATTGTTTTTAACAATGTATGTAATAGCTACCCTTATAGGATTATTATTGCCAGAACTTCACCAAAGGTTATTCGATAAGCTAATTCCTCTTGGTCGAATGGATGATATTTATGAAATTGGAATTGTAATACTTGTTGTTATGATTGGAAATATGTTCTTCGGCGTAGTACAGGGACTAGCTAACTTTAGGGCAGTTAAGACGTTAGAATACAGCATAGTATCTGCAACATACGACAGAATATTTAGATTGCCACAAAAGTTTATTGATAGATTTGGTATATCAGAGCTTGTATCAAGAATTAGTTCAGTGTCTCAGGTTTTTTCATCAACACTTACGTCAGGAACGACAGCTATACTCGGATTCATTTTGTCATTGTTTTATTTGTGGAAAATGTTTGATAAGAATAAAACACTCGCATGGCGTGGATTAATAATGAGTCTGATTTCTGCATTTGTAATGTTCGCGTTTAGCTATTTTAGAATAGAGAAAGAGCGTAAGAAACTGGAAGAAGGTACAAAGGCGGACAATACTTTGTATCAGTCGATAGCAGGAATATTGAAGGTTAAGGTTTCGAGCCTTGAAAATAGAAGCTTGTACCAGTACCAGAAATATAATACAGAAATGTTGTCAGAGGATATAGCAAGTACAAGAATTAGTAATTCGGGTGAAGCCTTCAAAACTGTTATGACAATGTTTTATACAGGATTTATATACTATACAGTTATTAAGAAAAAGCAAGAACTTACAATAGGTGAATACACAGCTTTTAGTAGTGCTTATGGAATGTTTACATCAGCTGTAGGACAGCTTATGACTTTCTTTTTAACAATGGCACAGCTTATTCCTGTAATGGAAAGAATTAAGCCAATTTTTGGACAGGAAGCGGAGGTTTCGGATTCTGCATCCCTTTCAAGTAGACTTAACGGTGAAATAGAGGTTAAGCATTTGGAATTTGCTTATGATGATGAAGATCAGCAGGTACTTAAAGATATTAATATGACAATAAAGCCTGGTGAGTTTATCGGAATAGTAGGACCATCTGGATGCGGTAAGTCGACGTTACTTAAGTGCATGCTTGGATTTGAAACAGCAACAAGAGGAAAAATCTATTACGATAACAAGGATATAGATACGCTGGATAAATGTGAAATGCGCCGTCAGATGGGAATTGTATTGCAGGATGGCAAACTGGTGCTCGGTAATATTTTTACAAATATTGCACTTGCATCTCCACAGATGACGCCAACGGAGGCAGAGGAACTTCTGAAAGAAGTTGGACTCTATGAGGATGTTCAGGAAATGCCAATGGGTATATTTACAGGTATATCAGATGGTGGTGGAACAATTTCAGGAGGACAGCAGCAAAGAGTATTGATAGCAAGAGCCCTTGCAAACAACCCTAAAATTGTATTGTTTGATGAGGCAACATCAGCTCTTGATAATGTGACACAGCAGAAGGTTTGCGAATCATTAGAAGCGAGAAATATGACTCGTGTAATGATTGCACATAGATTATCTACAGTTAAAAACTGTGACAAGATATTTGTAATGGAAAAGGGTGAAATCGTAGAAGAGGGTAATTACGAGGAGCTTATTGAAAATAAGGGATTATTCTATGAGCTTGCCAAGAGGCAGCAGATAGAGGATGGAATAGATAGTGATGTTGAATAGGGGTATTAAATATGGCTTCACGAAAAATTAAGGGAACTAAACATGTAAGAAGAAGGAAAACAGGTCTTAAGGCTACAATTGGGGTTGTAGCTTTGGCAGTTGTGGCTATTACAGGTTTTCTCTTTTTTAATAAATTAGATAAGGGTGAGGAGATAAAAGAACAGATCTCCAGCATGAACGTTATAAGTGAGGAACATGGATTAAACCAGATATTTGGTGCGGGAAGTACACCAAGTTCAAAGGTGGAGTCAATCATAAAGGTTTCGACAGACACGAGAACTACATCAGATCCCGAGGATTTCTCTAGGGAATCTCGTTTCATCGACTCAAGAGGTGGATATATTAGTGGTGGAGGAACCCTAACAAAAGGGGAGTTTTTTGAAATAAAAGCTACGCCATTTCCTGGATATAAACTCGCTGGATGGTTGATTTTAAGTGAGGATGGTACTAGCTACAATGAGAAATATGTATCAGGGGATAAAACCTTCAAAATAGGATATGGATCAACAGGCTACGCAATTACTTCAAATACAAAAGTTATTGCTGTGTTTGCTAAAGAAGCAAGCACTATCTACAAGTGTACACTGGATATAGAACCTAGAGTTGGAAGATTTAAAGGAGCGATTATTTCTAACAATTCAATGCCTGTAAATTACCCTAATATGTATGCTCCATTTGAAGTTGTAAAGGATACACCTTATGATTATGTGGAACTTACTTGGGGACTGACATATGAAGAATTGGAACAGAATTTTGGATACACTACTGAATCATATTCGTATGGGGAGAATAGCTCTCATAGCGAGAATAGAAACACTACAGATCAATATGAAAAGCAGTCCATTACTAATGGATATAGTGACAGCACAGGTACTAATAAAGATACTAGTGTGACCCTATCAAAGACATATAACATAGAATATGATGTCGTATTAATTGACAATGTTGGAAATGTAGTATCTAGTGACAAAAATAAGAACTACCAGTTGAAGGTTAATTTGAATACAATAACGAGTACCGGGGTAGTACCTGTTTCAGATGCGATGAGTAAGACGTATGATGTTTTGACAGGTGGAGCAGAGACGTTCCGTACAAATGATACTATCATAAATAAAGGGGATTGTAGAATAGTAATAGTACCTCATACAAAGCAGGGCGGAACATATCAGGTAATTACGGTAGCAGACCCATTAGATGGAGGTACGACATCTGGAGATAAAATATCATCAAGTCAGTTTAGCTCTAGTATTTCGGCAGAACCAGCAAAGGGTTACAAGTTCGATCACTGGAGTTGGATTGAAAGTACGGGAGATAGCACAAAAGCGGGGTATTACAAAGAATATTTTAATAAATTAGACAGCAAAGACAAAACATTGACAGTCAGCCCTAATGGAGTAGTAGTATATACAGCACATTTTGTTCCAGAATACTATACAGTTGATTTGGAAAGTGTAATGCCTGAAGATGGTGGAACGATACGTGGACTTGGTGATTATGCCGCACACGAAAATGTAAAAATCACTTTGCATCCATCTGATGGGTATAAAGTTGAGAGTTGGAAATATACTACAACGGATGGAAATACTTTTACGGGGGATTCAGAAGAATTTACAATAAATGATATTACATCAGATATAAAAGTTGCGGCTAAGTTTACTAGTATAAAATCTCGTATAGATGTCAAATCATCTCCAGTAGACGGGGGTGTTATTACGGTACGAAATACTACTAAACATCCTGTCGGTGCCTCAGATGATAAGCCAGAATATGATAAGCAAGATTATGAAGAGTTTGTTTCTGGAAAGGAGGATGCGTTAATTATCGCAACTCCTAATGATACTAATGGCTATATGTTCAGATATTTTGAGGACCAGAGCGGTAATAAATATAATGGAGTGAAGGATACTTCTGGTGCAAAGACAGTTTGGAAGCTTAATGTTTCAGCGGTAAATGGAAAAGAAACATATAAAGCAGTATTTGGGTTAGATAGTATTAATTTGAATATTAAAGTGGATCCAAATAATAAAAAAGCTGGTGGTTTTAAGGTTGAATATACTAAAAAGGGTGAAACGAATGTAACTACATCGCCTGATTATTATGATGAAACATTGATATCGGAAATTCAGGGTGGAAAAACAGTAAAAATTACTGCTATTGATGGTGATGGTTATCATTTTGTTAAATTTGTGGACACGGATGGAAATATAAGTACAGATAATCCATTAATTTATCCTGACCTTACAGAAAATAAGAATGTTGAAATAATTTTTGTACCAGATAGATTTACGATAAATGCTCATGCAACTCCAGTAATTGGAGGCAAAGCTAATGTCTCAATTTTAGACAAAACTACTAAAGCAGAGCTGTCAAAGAGAGAGGGCAGCAATGATGTAAGCTATGGTGATATAGTACGAATTACTGCTATACCAAATGGAAATTATGCTTTTAGATACTTTGAAGATCCAAATGGAAGTAAATATGGAGCGGCAGGAACTGATGCGGAAGGCCATCCATACTTCGATTTTAACGCTGTGAATGGGTCGGAGACATATAAAGCTGTCTTTGCCATGGATAATGTTCACTTATCTGTAAAGGTAGACCCTAATACTACGGATCCTTCGTCAGGCACATATGTAGCAGGTTCATTTAAGGTTAACTATACATACAATGACATTACTACGGGAAAAGATATTAATACTGATAAAGAAGGTTCAAGACCTAATTTTGTAATTGATAATATTAAGGGTCAGACAAGTGTAAAGATTACAGCTATAGAAAATGGAGGATATAAGTTCTCTAAGTTTATAGATAGCGAAGGTAACGCTTGGAATGATAACCCAATGGTTCTAGGTAATCTTGTTGAGGATAAAGATATTGAAGTTATATTCGTTAAGGAACACTGGAAAATACTTGGAGCTTCGTCACCAGAGGCTGGAGGACGAGTAACCTTGAATGGTGTGGAGTCAGGGCTAGATGTTGATTACGGAGATCATGTATCAATACAGGCTATCCCTAATGATGGGTACAGGTTTAAGTTCTTTAAGGATGAATTAGGCAATGAGTTCTTAGCTAATCCGCTTGAATTTGATGCCATCAATGGTAGTGAAAAATATACAGCATATTTTGCAAAGGACGATGTATCAATTACTGTTGACTTAGCGCCAGAAGGCTCGGGAACGGTTAGGTTTAATTCACAGCCGGCGGTAAGCAGTAGAACTACATATTCGACAGGTGGTGCGAAGAGCGTTTCGTTAACAGCAACACCTAAGGAAGACGTTGAATTCCTTCACTGGAAGGACCAGGATGGAAATACATACAATGACAATCCTCTTGTTATTACAGATGTATCAAGAGATTTGAGTTTTACTGCTATTTTCGATACAAAATTCGACACAATCAGAGCAGTAGCATCTCCTGCAAGTGGAGGAAAAATTAGAAAGATTATTAATGATGATGGCAGTGTTACACTTGTAGCAACAGCAAATAGAGGATATGACTTTATTAAGTGGGAAAAGCCAAAGGGTATAACGACTGCGGCTTATAAATTTACTATTCCTGCAGACCAAGTACATAAGGGTGATTTGTACACTGCAATATTTAAGATTAATAAGAATTATGATGCTAAGAGCGACATTACTAAGGAAAAATTCTACAGAGAGTGGAGAAAGGTTATTACACCTAATTACACAGTTACACGTGACTCTATGAAACTTCTTGCTATGCAGACAGTTGCCGGTCTTCGCCAGTACAATGACGCTACTCCGAGTCTTGGAAGCTATGGCGCATTTGCAAATGCTAAAGCATATTTTGATGAAAGAGTTGCTGCGGATGTAGCAAGACTTGATAGAGTTTTTGGTGATTCAGAACTTATGACAGTGGAGGGAGAGATACTAACACCTGATTTAATTCCAGATCAGGATAAGTATTATGAGTATGCAGAAGCATTTACTGACAAGAAATTTGGTGATCATTATGATACCAAAATCTTAACTGTTAAAAGAGTGCTAGAACCAGAGGAATTTGATAATGTCAAGAGAACATATCTCTGGAGATACACAGGAGCTGAGTATAACGATAATATTTATCTTCTTTACAACATAAACAACAATAAAACAGATTGTGTTACCCCTATTGTAGACGAGGATGGAGTGCTTAAGTTTACAATTGATGAATTACCAGATAATGATGTTGTGGCTGTTGTAAGAGTCAAAATTAAGTAGCATGATAAAGTAAAACGGCTAGTCGCAAAAGAATAATATTTTTAAAGGTGAATCATTTTTGATTCACCTTTTTTTGTGTGGGGCATAGTAATTAGCGAAATGACGTAAAACAATGCCCAGAAGTGTGGCGGTGAAAGCCTAGCGGGCATAGTAATCAGCGAAATAGCGTAAAACAATGCCCAGAAGTGTCGCGGTGA